>NZ_DBNGVP010000068.1:0-39048 GCF_057119385.1 Archangium sp.
GGCCCGAGTACAACCGCCTCTACGCCCACCCCTTCACCTGGTCCTGGACTCGCGCCAAGATGCACTCGTGGGTGGACCGGCACCTGTCCTGACTATGTTGAAAAACTTGTCGGACAGTCCACTAGGCCAGCAGAAGCAGGTTCTTTCAGGCGCCTTCCGGCCGCGGGGCCATCCAACGGGTCCGACCATCGGACCCGTTGCTCCCCCTCGCGGCCGGAGCCGCCGGCTACCGGCCCGGACCTGCCGGCTCGATGGCGAAGATGAGCGTCACCCTCGCCGTCACCGTCTGCTCCTCCGGCTGGATGGGCGTCGTCACGTCCGCCGCGCCTCCCGCTCGCGCCATCTCCAGGCGCGCCACCGCGGGGAAGGGATGCGGCGGCTCGGAGACCGTGCTCGCGTCCAACACCGGCCCCAGCTTCACCCCCAGCGCCGTGGCCAGCACCTGCGCGGATTGCCTCGCCCGCTCCACCGCGTTGCGCAATGCATCCCCCTGCACCACCTCCGGCTTGCTCAGCCCGAAGCGCACCGAGTCCACCCGGTTCGCCCCCGCCCCCAACGCCGTGTCCAGCAGCGTCCCCACCCGCGACAGCTCGCGCACGTGCACCTCCACCAGGTTGCTCACCCGGTAGCCCCTCAGCTTCGGCGCCTCCTCCGGCCTCGGCTGCGGCTGGTACTCCGGGAACACCGAGAAGTTGCGCGTCTCGATCTCCTTGCGCGGAATGCCCGCCTGCACCAGCGCGGCGATGACCTTGTCCATCTTCCGCGCGTTCTCCTCCGCCGCCGCCTTCGCCGTGGGCGCCAGCGTCTCCATCGCCACGTCGATGAAGGCCTCGTCCGGCGCCACCTTCACCTCGCCCACCCCCTCCACCCGGAGGGTGCGCTCCAACGGGCTCACCTGCGGCGCGGGCGGGGGCTGGGGGACGACCCGGGGCTGGGCCTGCGCTCCCAGGGTCAGGGTGCCACCCATCAACAGGACGAGCAGCGGGGCTGTACGCATCACCGGCATCGTGGGCCTCCTCCCGAGGCGGGCTCCGCCTCAAGGTGTGTCCGTGGCAAGGCGCTGGCTCGCACGGACGGAACAGTGGGTTGAATGCTCGCACGGAGGGTAACAGGCGGGGTTCGACCCGAGGCACGAGATACCCTCACCCCGTCCCTCTCCCGGGGGGAGAGGGGAGGACTCGCGAGAGGGAGTTGGGTGGAATCCTCTCGCTCTCCTGGAACCCTCGCTCCCTTCTCGCGGAGCGGTATTCTCGCGCCTGCTTGCCCCGGCTCGCGTGTTCGCGGCCTCGGCCCTGGGGATCTCCATGCGGATACTGCTGTTCCTGGTCGCGCTGCTCTCGGGCGGTTACGCCGGTTACCTCTCCACCGTCGCCAAAACCTCCTACTCGTCCTTCTCGCCCGCCCAGCTCGATCAGATCGAGGCCGAGCAGATGCGGCAGCTCGACAGGACCTCGGGCGACGAGCGCGACAACCACCTCGTCTCCCTCTCCCTCCTCCGCGACGAGCGCACCCGTGTCTCCCGTCTCCCGGTGGCCGGCGGCGTCGCGGGGCTCTCCCTCCTCGGCGCGCTCGTCCTCACGCTCGTGGGCGCGCTCCGCAAGGGCTCGGAGCAGGAGGAGGAGTCGTCTGGCGCTCCGTCCGAGTCCGGTGGCTCCCGGCAGATGGATCGCAACCGGGCCGCGGCGCTCCTCGGCGTGCGCCCCGATGCCCCCCGCGCCGTCATCGAGGCCGCCCTCCAGGCCCAGCTCGCCGAGAAGGATCCCTCGCAGCTCGGCGGGCACGACCCCAGCCTCCGTCAGAAAATCCACCAACAGCGCGAGGAGCTCCAGGCCGCCGCCCATGTGTTGCTGGACCGACGCGAGCTCGCCTTCACACCCGATGGAACCCAGGGCTGAGCCCCATCCGGCGGCCGCCGCTGTCCACCTTCCATCGAACCAGATGTCCCCCGGTCCGTTGCTCCGGGGATGGACGCTGTCCATCCTCCCGACGGCCTCGCCGGATTCTTTCAACCACCCGGTGAGGCCCTGATGTCAGGGGGAACCACACCGTGGCCCAAGACAGCCTCAGCCTGCGCGTCCAGCGCATCTCGCCCGAAGCCGAAGGCATCCTCTCCTACGAGCTCGTCCCCGCGGACGGGGGCGCGCTGCCTCCCTTCGAGGCCGGCTCCCACCTGGATGTCCACGTCCCCGGCGGCTTCCCGCGCCAGTACTCGCTCTGCAACGACCCCGCCGAGACGCACCGCTACCTCATCGCCGTGCAGCGTGACGCCAACGGCCGCGGCGGCTCCCGGGCCATGCACGAGCGCGTCCGCGTGGGCGACGTGCTCACCACGAGCCTCCCCCGCTGTGACTTCCCCCTGCTCCACGCGCGCGGCTACGTGCTCGTGGCCGGTGGCATCGGCATCACCCCGATGCTCTCCATGGCGCACCAGCTCCAGCGGCAGGGCACGCCCTGGCACCTGCACTACTGCACGCGCTCGCCCGAGCGCACCGCCTTCCGCGCGCTGCTCGCCTCACCGGCCTTCGCCGGCCGCGTCACCTTCCACCATGACGGGGGAGACCCGGCCCGCGGGCTCGACGTGAAGGCCCTGCTCGCCACGCGCACCGGCGGCACCCGCGTCTACTGCTGCGGCCCCGCGCCCCTCATGCGCGCCGTGCGCGACGCCACCGTGCTCCACGCCTGGCCCCGCGAGAAGGTCCACTTCGAGGCCTTCTCCGCCGAGGCCACCGGCGCCATCAGCGGCAGCGCCGACACCGGGCTCCAGGCCGTCATCCGCGGCACCGGCGCCACCTCCCCCGTTCCTCCCGGGTAGACGGTGCTCGACCTGTAGAGCGCCTCAGGCCGCCTGGCCCGGCCCTCCGCCGCGGGACCTGGCCACCCAGTCCCGCACCTGCTCGCGCAGTTGCTGCGGATCGAACGGCTTGTCCACCCGCGCGTTCTGCACCGTCTCCATGAAGGAGCGCGCCGCGGGCGTGAAGGCTCCACCCGTGACGAACACCATGCGCTGCGCCACCTCCGGTGCCGACGTCACCAGGTCCGCGTGCAGCTCCATGCCCGTCAGGTCCGGCATCATCAGGTCGCAGAGCACCACGTCCACCTCCGCGCCCTTCGGACCCTTGAGCAGCTCCAGCGCCTGACGCGAGCTCGTCACGACCTCGACGTCGTGCTCACGTGCCAGCGTCCGGCGCAGCGCCGAGCTCACCATCACATCGTCATCGACAATCATTACCCGGCCGCGCACGCGCGCACCCTCCTGCTCTTGTTGCATCGGACGCACTCCCTGGAACTGCCCCACGGGCGCCGCCGCGGCCCGTAGTGTCACACGAACCACGGTCCCCTTGCCCGCCTCGCTCTCCACGGCGATCTCCCCCCCCATGGCCGTGATGAATCGGTGACACAGGGCCAGCCCCAATCCCGTACCCACACCCACGGGCTTTGTGGTGAAGAAGGGGTCGAAGATGCGACCTATCACCTCCGGGGGAATTCCACACCCGGTGTCGCGCACCTCGGCCACCACCCGCTCGCCCTGCACCCGCGTCACCAGGCGCACCTCGTGGCTCGCCGCCTGGCCCTCGGGCAGCGCCTGGGCCGAGTTGATGATGAGGTTGAGGAAGACCTGGGCCAGGCGGGACTCGTTGCCGTCCACCCACGCGGAGTCGCCGTACTCCTTCACCAGCCGGGCCCGGGGCGCCAGCTCGTTGCCGGCCAGCTTCGCCGCCGAGTCCAACACCGCGTGCAGGTCCACCGGCCCGCGCACTTCCTCGTCGCCCCGGGAGAACGTCTTCAGGTCCTGGACGATGCGCCGCACCCGGTCCGCGCCGTGCCGGGCCTCGTTCAGCGCCCGCTCCATGTCCTCCAGCCGCCTGCGGCCCGGGGCATTCAACGGCACGTCCTTCTTGAGCGCCGCCGTCTCCGAGCTGACGTGGTCCAGGTTGGAGACGATATAGGCCAGCGGGTTGTTGATTTCATGGCCCACGCCCGCGGCCAGCGTGCCCACCGCCACCATCTTCCCCGCATGCACCAGCTGGGCCTGGGCCTGGCGCAGGGCGCGCAGGTTCTCGTCCAGCTCGCGGTTGGCCCGGGCCAGCTCGCGCGTGCGCTCCTCCACGCGCGCCTCCAGCCAGCGCTCGCGGCGCTTGAGCCGGCCCACCCGCCACACGTACGCGCCCACGGCCAGCGCGCCCACGCCCAGCGTGCCCAGCGCGTAGAACCACAGCGTCTCGTGGAAGCGTGGAATGACGGTCAGCGCCACCACCGGGCCCGGGTCCGTCCACACCGCGTCCCGGTTGGCCGCCGTCACCATGAAGCGGTAGTCACCCGGAGGCAGGTGCGTGTACGAGACGGAGCGCCGGTCCTCGGCGTCCACCCAGTCCGGGTCCTGTCCCTCCAGCCGGTAGCGCAGCGGCGGCCGCGTGGAGTCCCCCAGCGACAGCGCGGTGAAGCGGAACTCCACGTCGCGCTGCCCCGGCTCCAGCACCAGCCTGCCGGCGAGCGGCACCGGCCGGCCCTGCACCCGTATCTCCTCCAGGCGCGGCTGGGCCAACGGCCGGTGCACCACCAGCTTCGCCGGGTCCACCGACACCAGGCCCCGCAGCGTGGGGAACCACAGCTTCCCGTCGCGCGCGCGCCAGCCCGAGGGGAACATGCCCCCGCTGCACTCGGCGCTGCGCATGCCGTCGCGCCGGTCGAAGAGCAGCGGCCGCACCGTGGTGCGCTGGCCGTTGGCCACCTCCTCCAACTGGTACCGCGGCACGCGGGAGATGCCCCGGTTGCAGCTGATCCACAGGGAGCCCTCGGCGTCCTCGAGGATGCGGAAGACGGCATCGTCCACCAGGCCCTGCGCGGTGGTGAAGCGGGTGAAACGGCCCCCGCGCACCAGCGTGAGGCCCGTGCTCGAGCCCACCCACACGCCGCCGCGCGGGTCCGCGTACACGTCCACCACGCGGTTGCCGGCCAGCCCGTCCGCCGTCGTGTAGTGGGCGAAGGTGCCGCCGGCGGGCAGCCGGTACAGCCCTCCGAAGGAGCCGAACCAGAGCGTGCCCTCGGCGTCCTCGGCGATGGAGACGACGGGCTGCTCCGGGCCGCCCTGCTCCGGGCCGTAGGACGTGAAGGTGCCCTCGTGCAGCCGGCTCAGGCCCGAGAGCGTGCCGAACCACACGTCCCCGCGCGAGTCGGCGAAGAGCGAGAAGAGCACCTCGTCCGGCAGCCCCTGCTCGCGGCCCACCCGCGTGAAGCTCCGGCCGTCGTAGCGGTAGGCGCCCGCGGAGGTGCCCACCCACAGCGTGCCGTCCCGGCCCTCGGCGAGCGCGCGCAGGTTGCCCGCGGGCAGCCCCTCCGCCGGGCCGAAGCGGGTGAGCTCCCCGTCCTTCAGGCGCGTCAGCCCCCCCGCGTGAGCGCCCACCCACAGCGCGCCCTCCCGGTCCTCCAGCACCACCGAGACCAGGTCATCGCCCAGGCCCTCGGGCTGGCCGAAGGGGACGAAGGGCGCGTCGCGCAGCCGGTTGAGCCCGCCCGACGTCGTGCCCACCCAGAGCGCGCCCTCCCGGTCCTCCAGCAGCGACAGCACGCCCGTGCCGGACAGGCCCTCGCGCGGCCCGAGCACCGCCAGGGTGCCTTCCTCCGACAGGCGCACCAGTCCACCCTCCTGGGTGCCCACCCACAGGTTGCCGTCCCGGTCCTCGGCGAGCGCCCGCACCTTGTCGTCCGGCAGCCCGTCGCGTGTGGTGAGGAGCCGGACACGCTCGCCCTGCACGCGCACCAGGCCCGACTCGGTGCCCACCCACAGCGTGCCGTCATGGGCCTCCAGCAGCGCGAGCACCCTCGTCCGGTCCACCGCTCCCGGCAGATGCACCGGCTCCAGCTTCTCCCCGGACAGGCGCGCCAGTCCCCGCTCCGTGCCCACCCACAGGACACCCGCGTGGTCCCTCAGCAGCGCGAGCACCTTCACCGAGGGCAGCCCCGCCTCGGTCCCGTAGCGCCGCGCCCGCCCCTCGCGCACGTGGAAGAGGCCGTCGTGGGTGCCCACCCACATGCCGCCGTCCGTGCCGGGCGTGAGCGCGTCCACCTCCACCTCGCCCGGCCCTTCCTTCAGGGCCACGCGGTGGAAGCGTCCCTCGCGGTAGGAGACGAGCCCCCGCGCCGTGCCCACCCACAGCGTGCCGGCCGCGTCCTCGGCGAGCGCTTCGATGTACTCGTCATGCAGCTCGGGCGTGTTGCGCTGGTCGTAGACGGTGAAGTGCACGCCGTCGAAGCGGACCAGGCCCTCCCAGGTGGCCACCCACAGGTACCCGTCGCGCGTCTGGGCGAGCGCGTACACGGAGTTCTGCGGCAGCCCCTCCACGTCCTTCCAGGCGTCGTGGCTGTATTGGGTGACACGGCGTGCCGGATCGAGCGCGAGCGCGGGAGCGCCCATGCCCATCACCATCGCCAGGGCCAGCATCCGCGGGCCGCACTTGCCGTATCGCCACAACATTCCCGGTAACTTGTGCCATGCCGGACAGCCCTGGAGCAAACCCGACCCCCAGGACAGCTCCGGAAAAGGCCGAGGAGCCGGGCGAGGGACTGCCCCGATGGGTCCTCCCGCGGGAGGGAGGTGCTATAGGGTCGCCCCTCCCCCCGCGATGAACTCCCCGAGTCCCCGGGCCACGCCCGACCCCCTCCCCGAGCCGCCGCTCCCCCCGCCCCCCTTCGAGGAGCCCCGCCGGCGCCGGCCCCGGGCGGACGGGCCGCGGCGGCTGAGCCTGGTGGCGGTGGTGGCGCTGGTGGCCTTCGAGTTCACCGTGCGGGGCAAGGATGCCCCCTGGCGCGAGGCGGTGGCCGCGAGCCTGGCCGGGGCGGTGGTGGCCACCTTCGCCGGAGAGCTGCTGCGCGACGCGTGGGCCTTCCGCCTGCGCCTGTGGCGCCACCGGTGGCCGGATCTGCTCTTCGCCGTGCCGGCGGTGTTCTCGCTGGGAGCGGCGGGGCCCCGGGGAGCGGCGACCCTGCTGTCCCTGCGCCTGCTCGCCCGGGAGCTGATCGACCTGGTGGCCTGGCGCCCGGCCCGTCCCTTCCTCCAGGCGCTGCTGCGCCGCCCGCTGCCGCTGCTGTGCCTGTCCTTCCTGCTCACCATCGCCGGGGGCACGCTGGCGCTGATGTTCCCCGCGGCCACGCGCGACGGGCAGGGCGCGCCCTTCCTGGTGGCCCTCTTCACCGCCACCAGCGCCTCGTGCGTGACGGGGCTGTCCGTGGTGGACCCCGGCAGCTACTTCAGCGCCTTCGGCCACTGGGTGATTCTGGGCCTCATCCAGGTGGGGGGCCTGGGCCTCATGACGCTCACCACCACGCTGGCCCTGGCCTTCCGCAGCCAGCTGTCGGCGCGCACGCGGGGGGCCATGCAGGAGATCCTCGAGGAGGAGACGGTCCAGGGCTTCCAGGGGCTGCTCTACTCCATGTCGCTCATCACCGTGACGCTGGAGGTGCTGGGGGCGCTGGCGCTCTACCCGTCCCTGGGTTTCGCCCCGGACGGGCGGGTGCTGTCCACCTCCGAGCGGGCCTTCTCGGCGCTGTTCCACTCGGTGAGCGCCTTCTGCAACGCGGGCTTCGGCCTGTACCCGGACAACTTCGTGCGCTTCGCGGGCAACCCCGGCGTCAACCTCACCGTCATGGCGCTCATCACCCTGGGCGGCCTGGGCTTCCCCGTCGTCACCTCGCTGCTGGACTGGGAGCTGTGGCGCGAGCGGGGCGTGCGCCGGGGCTGGCGCTTCCTCCCGGTGCACACGCGCGTGGTGCTGCTCACCAGCGCGGCGCTCGCGGTGGGCGGGGCGCTGGCGTGGCTGGTGCTGGAGTGGAACCACTCGCTGGCGGGGCTGCCCTGGGGCGAGCGGCTGTGGGCGAGCTTCTTCCAGAGCGTCTCGCTGCGCACGGCGGGCTTCAACACGGTGGACCTGTCGAAGCTGGGCACGCCCATGCTGCTGTTGAGCCTGGTGCTGATGTTCATCGGCGGCTCGCCGGGAGGCACGGCGGGCGGCGTGAAGACGACGACGGTGGCGGTGCTGGCGTTCACCTTCCGCGCGCTGCTGCACAACCGCTCCGAGGTGGACATCATGGGCCGCAGCGTGCCGCCGGCCACGGTGTACCGGGCGTGCGCGGTGGCGCTCATCTCCTTCGGGCTGCTCTTCGTGCTGGCCTTCCTGCTGTTCGCCGCCGAGCCGGACCTGCCCTTCCGGGACGTGCTCTTCGAGGCGGTGAGCGCCTTTGGCACGGTGGGGGTGACGACGGGGGTGACGCCGCAACTGTCGAGCGCGGGCCGGCTGGTGGTGTGCGCGTTGATGTTCGTGGGGCGGTTGGGCCCCTTCACCCTGGCGCTCGCGGTGGGCCTGTCCAAGGCGCGGGCGAGCTACAGCTATCCCTCGACGAAGATCGTCGTGGGCTGAGGAGCGAGGATGCGCACGTACGTGGTGGTGGGCCTGGGACAGTTCGGCGAGCACGTGGCCCGGCGCCTCACCGAGGCGGGGGGCGAGGTGCTGGCGGTGGACCTCTCGCTGGAGCGGGTGGAGGCCATCAAGGACGTGGTGGTGCAGGCGGTGAGGGCGGACTGCACGTCGGAGGAGGCGATGAAGGCGCTCGGGGTGGGGAAGGCGGAGACGGCGGTCATCGCGCTGGGCGAGGAGGACTTCGAGGCGGCGGTGCTGGGGACGTCGGTGCTCAAGGGGCTGGGGGTGAGGACGGTGGTGGCGCGCTCCTCCAACCGGCAGCGGGGGAAGATACTGGCGCTCGCGGGGGCCACGCGGGTGGTGTACCCGGAGGCGGAGATGGGGGATCAGCTGGCGCGGCTGCTGCTGCACACGAGCATGCAGTCGAGCACGGAGCTGCCCAACGGCTACGCGCTGGCCGAGCTGAAGGTGCCCGAGCACGCGGCGGGCAAGAGCCTGCAGGAGTTGAGGCTGAGGCAGACGCACGGGCTCAATGTCATCGCCATCCAGCACCGGGGCGTGGTGAACGAGCCGATTCCCGAGGCCATGCTCGGCGCGGGGGATGTGCTGCTGGTGGCCGGCCGGGGCGAGCGTGTGGCCGCGCTCGCGCGGCTGTGGGATCCGGGGCGGTAGCGAGGCCTGCTCGAGCGCCCCGCCGTCACGGACCACGAGCCGGAAGGCCGCGGAGAACCGCTACCGCGTCGTCGAAGACCTTGGCGAGGACGGGCTCCGCCGGACGGTGAGCCTCGAGAAGCTCGGTGTCCTCGGGCTTCCCCACGTATTGGAGCAGGACGGCGGCGCGCAGGGAGTCATCGTGAAGGGCGAAGGCTTCCACGCGCCTCCGGGCGACTTCCCGCAGCTCGGCGCGGCTTTCCGGTGGGAGCAGGGGAATCAAGTGCTCCCGGTGCCGCAGGAGCAGGATGAACAGGCGTTCGCAATAGTAGGAGGTCTCTCGATTCACCGCCCCACCGAGCAGCGCATGAGCGGTGGAGATGAAGGCGAGGACGGCCGGGACGAGCGGCTCTGGCACCTCCTCTTCGAGCACCGTGAGAACCTCCGTCTTGCGCTCCACGGACACCGAGCTGTCCAAGGCCCAGGACTGGAGCTCCCCTGGAGACTTCTCGAGAAGCACGAGCAGGCCGCCAAGAGAGTTCATCTCCGAAAGAGCCAACTTCTCCAGACCGCGCCGGACAACGGGGAGCAGCTCGGGGTGGCGTTTGTGCCAGAGGGCACGCGCGAGCGTGTTCACATCTCCCAGGTCCGGCTTGCCGGTGGCCAGCCGTTCGAGCCTGCGAACCAGACTCGCCCGCGCGCTCGTTTCCTCGAGTTCGCCCAGCACCCGGGTGATGGCCTCCGCGACGGAGTCCCCGTCACGGTCCCCGCGAGCTTCCTCGCGTACCAGTTGCTGCTCCAGGCGTCTGGCGCTGGCGGCGCCACCCAGCTCGGCCAGTCCGAGGACCGCGGCCTGCCGCACGAGGCCCTCTTCTGCATCCAACATGGACTCCAGCAGGGCTCGAGCCTTCCGTGGGCCGGGTTGCCGGACCAGGGCGCGGGCTCGCGCCTCCTCGCCGAATCTGCACGCCGCGACCAGCTCTTCCCGCCACTGCTTCACGTCCCACTCTCGCGCCATGGCTCGTCACCTCCTCTCGTCTACGGATAGCTCACCCCTGAGGGGACATGCCGTCTCACCAGGGTCCCATCGAGCATGTACAACTCATGGATGGCTCCCGGGTCCGCTCGGACCATGGAGTCAAACGCCTCCAGTTCCCGCTTCAGATCGCGCGAGTTGGAAACATAGTTGGTGTTGTGCCGCACGCCATCCGGCCGCACGGAGGATGCATCCGGCCTGCGGAACTTGATGCCACGCACGGGATTCGGGTCATCCAGTGGCTGTTGCTGGGCATCCACCTGCTGCTTGTTCTTCCGCAAGCCGGTATGCCCCGCGGCCTCCCGCGTGGCCAGTTCGCCCTCGATGGCCTCGTTGTGAGGCGGGTTCTTCCGGGTATGCGGCGGACCGTAGCGGGTGGATGGTCCGGAAGCACCACCAGGAGAGCCGGAGCTCGTCGAGCACAAGGCAAGGCCAGAGCAGGCCGCGGTCCCAGCGTTCACACCGGAAACGATGAGGGTGCCGTCCGCCATCACCTGGGCGGAGGAGGCGGACTGCTGCAAGAGAACGAGCCCCTCGGACGTCACCGGCGGCAGCAGCCGCCAGATTCCGCCCTCGGGTACCTGGGGAATGAAGCGAGCCAGACCCAGGGTACCCACCGTGACCAGGACGCGGAGATAGGTGCCCCCCATGGCCCTGCCGAAGCGAGCGGAGGCATCCTCGAGCGCTTCGGGTGTCGAGGCGGCTTCCACTTCCCGGTAGAGGCGCAGGCAGGCCAGTGCCACCTGACCGAGCTCCACGAGACCCACGACCAGGGACAGGCGCAGGGTGAGGGTTGCGGCGAAGGCCTTCGAGAAGAACGGCTCGGGCGCCAGCCAGGCGGAGAAGTAGAGGACGATGGACAGGCAGACGCTGATGACGAAAGCGGGAGAGGTGAAGAGGGCGACAGCGGCCTCGCGGATGCCATCGGCCATGTAGCGAGTGGAGAGCTGTAGCGCGAGGAAGAGGCGGCTGGCGGCGAGGGACTCAGGCAGTGGCAGCAGCGGAGGGCCGAAGCGCGACAGAAACTCCTGACGCAGGCGTGACTCCCACGGGGGCACGAGGCCTGGGGAAGCGCGGTCCACTCCTGGTACCTCCAGGAGACGCAGCCGAGGGCCATCTCGAGGCGCGAGGGGCGCGAGGGCATCGAGCAAAGGGCGCACCTCCTCCAGGCGCAGCACCTCCAGCGCCGGGTTGGGCAACCGAGGGGGAAGGAGGAGTTGCCAGCGGTCCTCGGGCAACTCGCGAATGCCCAGGGGCAGCGGTGGCACGAGAGTGGAGCCCGGCGCGAAAGGCTGCTCCTGCTGGGGAGACACAGGCGCAAGGCGCCGCGGAGTCTCGTCAGCGCGCTCGCCTTGCTGCGCGCCATGGACGACACCCCGCGGAGTGACGCACGAGACGCACAGCAGAACGAGGCCCAGGGCCAGGGACAGGCACTGCAGCGTGTGCGCTCTCTTCATGGCTCGAGAGCATGCACCAGCCTCTTCAGCCCGGCACGGCTGGCGCGCCGCTGCTCGGCCTCACGAAACGAACTGGGACCAGAAGCGGATCGGCCGGGCCTGCGCTGGCGGCGGGCCTCCCGGGAGGTTCATCCAGCCCCCCTCCGTTATCGAACCCCGTGAGTGCCCGCTCACCCGCGCTTCCACCGGTCGCGTGCGGCCCACATCGCCTCGCACGCGGCCACCGCGCCCACCTGAAGGTGCACGTCCACCACCCGCGACAGCTGCGTCTGCCCCGGGTTGATCTCCACCGTGGGCCGCTGGCGCGCCACCGCCTCCACCACCGGCGCCGTGATGTACGGGAACAGGCTCGACGTCCCGATCGAGAACACCACGTCGAAGCCCCGGGCGAACTCCCGCTCCATCACCGCCACCTTCTCCGGCGGCAGCAGCTCCTCGAAGAGCACCACCTCGGGGCGCACCACCGAGCCACACCGCGGACAGGACGGCCGGGGCGCCAGGTGCGCGTAGTCCGCCACCCGCTCCTCGAAATCACACCGCGTGCAGCGCAGCTCGTGGATGTCCCCGTGGATGTCGATGACGTTCTTCGACCCCGCCGCCTTGTGGAAGCCATCCACGTTCTGCGTGAGCACCCAGCAGCGCTCGAAGCAGCCCTCCATCCGCGCCAGCACCTCGTGGGCCCGGTTGAACCTGGCCCCACGGCACGCCCGTTCAATCTCGTGCAGGTGCCTCCACGTCAGCTCGGGCCGGCGCCGGAACATGCTCCCCGAGAGCGCCACCTCGATGGGCACGCCCCCCTCCGTCGTCTTCCCGTCGTAGAGCCCGCCAATCCCCCGGTACGTGGGGATGCCCGACTCCGCCGAGATCCCCGCCCCCGTGACGAACAGCACACTCCGGGCCCGGGACAGGTGCTCGATGACTCGCTCGAGGGCTTCTTCCATGGAGTGGAGCGTCGCAGCCCCGGTGCACCCTCGCAACCACGGGGGCAACCCGGGACCCGAGATACCCTCACCCCGGGGGGCGTGCCTCCCCTTTGAACGACGGGGGGCTCCTCTCCCGGGGGGAGAGGGGTTCTCGGCGACATGGGGTGGAGGGAAACGCGTTACTGCTGGGCCTTGGAGAAGATGCGCCGCAGCAGCGCCTCGCCCTCCGAGCGCGGCGGCGCCGCCGACACGAACGCCGGCAACCCATGGCTCTCGGAGCGGACCGCCTGCCCCGGGCTCCCCGCTCGCGACAAGCCCAGGCTCACCGCGTCCTGCTCGGTCATCGACTGCTGTCCTGGCTGGCGGAACATGGGAGAACCCCCTCGAAGGAACGCCGCACCTGACGCAGTATCCCCGCCCGGTCTGACATGTCCGGTCAGCTGACCCCGCACGTGGCTCAGTCCCGGTTGACTTCGCAGTAGGCGAAGTGGATGGCGTTGGTGTCCCTCGGCACCACCAGGTGCTGCACCTTGGACACGAAGCAGGCGCTCGAGTCCGGATCCACCGTGTAGTTGGGCCGGCGGCAGTCCAGCATGCTCCCGTTCTTCGTCGCCGGGTCCAGCAGGAAGTACCCGCCGCACCAGGGCGGCACCACCGTGTCCCCGTCGCTCACCACCGAGGCGTAGTGCACCGGGCCCAGGAAGGTGGCCCCGGGCGTCTCGTCGTTGGAGCCATCGCCCTCGGGCGCCACCCCGTTGAGCTTGCGCAGGAAGGCGCTGTTGGCGCAGTCCTCCGGGTTCACCCCCCCGCAGCCGGTGACGAGCCCGCAGTTGGTGATGCCGTTGTGCGGCGAGGACATCACCACCAGGTCATCCACCCCCCGGTTCGCCAGGAAGCGCGCGTAGTAGCGCGCCGTCACCGTCCCCTGCGAGTGCGCCACCAGGTCCACCGCCGGGCACGCGCCATTCACGCACGGCACCTTCTTGTCGATGAAGGACGCCAGGCACTTCGCGTAGCTCTCGTTGACGTAGCTGGCCGCGTACCCCGGCAGCACCGCGCAGTAGTCCTTCGCGCCGCAGTCACGCGCCGCGTCGAAACGGAACAGGTTGACGCCCTCCGTGTAGCCCCGCGCGCTCCAGCTGGACACCAGCGTGTCCCAACGCGTCGCGTCGTCGTTGCGGCCGTGCACCAGGATGACCGGGTGCTTCGGCGAGACGGTGGCGCACGACGTGGCGCACTGCGCCTTCGCCTCCACCGCCACCAGACACGACATACCCGCGACAAATGCCAGGAAACCCTTCATGGAAATTCCTCCCTCCGGTGAAGCGAGGGACCCCGCGAGCGCTCGAAAGAGCACGGGGAAAACGAGACACCCCCGCCAGGGCCGTCCCCCCCCCAACCAGGGGAGCGCGGTGGCGCTTCACCCACCGTTGCAGCCCCCTTCCACCCGACCACAGCTTGCCAGCGGACACTTGAAAGGAGTCCAAGTCATGAAGTCCATCATCCGTTTGGGGTTGTGTGGGGCGGCGCTGTGGGGCGGCGCGGCCCTGGCAGGCGATGAGTGGAAGGAGCCGGGCTACGGCGGCTCGGGCATCGAGCACGAGAAGTCGGTCATGAAGACCGAGGAGCGCGGCGCCGACAAGGGCCTCTACGTGCTCCTGGGTGGCGGCGCCGAGGGCTACACCGGCGAGCTCGCCTCCGATTTGAACGCGGGCTTCGCCTACGGTGCCACCGTCGGCTTCAAGCCCACCCGCGGCCTGGGCTTCGAGCTGGGCTACAACGGCGGCCTGTCCGACATCGACACGTTCGGGCCGGGCGGCGCGGCGAACGGCGCGGACATCATCCGCAACGGCGGCCAGGCGGCCGTCACCGTCGGCCTCGTCCCGACGAAGCTCCAGCCCTACCTGCTGGGCGGCATCGGCATCGAGAACCACAACGTGCGCGGCATCGCCCCGGTCGCCGGCTTCCAGGACGACACCAGCGGGTACGTGCCGGCCGGCGTGGGCCTGCGCTACAACATCGGCTCGCTGCTCACCGCCGACGCCCGCGTGAGCTACAACATCCCGTTCTCCCAGGACTTCGCCCCCGTCGACAACAACATCGGCAACGGGCGCTACCAGGCCCTGCTGCAGCTGGGCGGTACCTACTAGGCGGACGTGAGCCTCACCACGTGAACCTCACCACGTGAGCCTCACCTGGACCGGGAAGACCCCGGGGGCCCTCGAGCCCCCGGGCCTTCTCGTTCTTGCTTCCGGACTCAGGGGAAGCGCGCCACGAAGGCGCCCAGCTTCGCCCCCGCCGCGCGCGTCGCCGGGTCCAACGGCTTCGCGCCGGCCGCGGGCAGTTGCATCACCAGCTCCAACAGCGCCGGCTTCATCTCCTCCCAGGCGGCGTGGGCCTCGGCCTCGCTCCCGAAGAAGCGGCTGTGCACCAGCCAGCCCGCCACCCCACACGTCACCGCGTAGAAGGAGCGCGCGGGCTCCTCCTCCAGCGTGAGGCGCAACCCCGCCGGGTGCTCCTCGTCCCGGACGATGATGCCCCCTTCCGCCCCGCCCAACCCCAGCGTGCGCCCCTCCTCCACCGGCCTCCAGCTCTGCTCGTCGCTCATCGCCTCACGTGTCTCCCGCGCTCGGGCTCCACCCTCCTCCACCCGGGGCCTCCCCGGCAACACCCCGCCGCCCGCCCGCACGCCGCATTTTCCTTCCATCAACCCCGGCTGATGACCCGCACGGAGCGTATGGATTCCGGCGCTCCATACCGGGAATTGCCAGGAAGACCCCTCGGAATCCACACAAGCAAACGACCGGAATGAAGACGTGGGGCATTTGTATGAGGGGCGCCTCCCAGGCCGCCTGCACACCAGGCGTTCACCTTCTTCCCCAAGAGGAGTCCCACCGCCATGAATCGCATCACCATCGCCGTCCTGTTGCTGTCCGCCGCCACCGGGTGCGGCACGAGCCGTAGCGCGACCGGGAGCGCGCGCGAGGGCAATGGCACCGTGACGGGCATCATCACGCTGGCCGACGAGGTGGGCCCGAAGACGGGAGACTTCTGCGCGGGCCTGGACGTGCGGGTGACGCCCACGGGCGCGCCCCAGGAGGTGCTCGGCGACCGCATGGTGCGCGTGAGCCGCGGGCGCTGCAGCTATCAGGTCGCCAACCTGCCCGCCGGGAGCGAGCCGCTGGCGTTCTCCGTGAAGCCGCCGCCGGCCTGGCAGTGCGCCAATGGCGCCACGCCCACCGTCACCCCGGAGCCGCGGGAGCTGACGCTGCGGGACTACCAGACGGAGACGCGCGACTTCCGCGTGAGCTGCACGGCGCCGTCGGCCGGGACGTCCACGGCCACGCCGTGAGGTAGCCGCGTTCCACCCGGGCCCCGGTGCGCGCCGCGTGCCGGGGCCCGGCCGCTACCGGCGGGAGTCCTCGCCCAGGTGGCACTTCTTGTACTTCACGCCACTGCCGCACCAGCACGGCTCGTTGCGCCCGGGACGGGGGACGCGCCGGGCGGGCGGCGGAGGCAGCAGGTCGCCGCGGGAGAGGATGCTCTTGAACAGCTCGTTCAGCCGGCGACGCGAGCGCAGGGCCCGTTCCACCTTGTCGAGCTGTGCCGCGTCGAGCGTCCCGCCGAGCTGCTTGATGGCGTGCCGCAGCTCGATGATGTTCTGGTTGGCGAACAGGTCCACCGAGTCCTCGTCCACCTCGTGGGCCGCGAGCACGCGCTTCAGGGGCTCGATGGCACGCGGGTCGCCATAGACGGAGAGGTTGATGGCCGCGGCGGCGGGGTCCTCCTCGAGCTGCGCGAGGAGGGCCGTGGAGATGCGCTCGTCCTGGACGCCACAGCGGGACAGCACGGAGAGCAACCCGAAGCGCTCATCCGCGGTCCTCGCGTGGGCCAGGGACTCCAGGGCGGCGGGAGCCACCGCGGGCCCGAGCTCCTCCAGGGCGAAGAGGAGCGCGTCGTAGAGCACCTCGCCCGGCGCGCTGTGCGGGAGCCGCCGTACCATGGCCGAGATGGCCTCGGGCCCCTTGAGCTGCGCCAGCAGCTTCACCGCGTGGATGGGCGCGTAGCCTTCTCCGGGTGCCGTGACGTAGGACAAGGGTTCGTCGAGCAACAGCTCCACCAGGGGCTCCACCGCCTCGGCGCCGCGCGCGAGGATGTCCGCCCGCAGGGACTCGGGGAGCGTCTCCGTGTGCTCCAGGAGCTGGCGCACCAGGGCGCGGGTCTCCGTGTCACCCATGAGGCCAACCTCCCCGGAGGAAGCGGTGGACCTCCTCCACCAACAGGGGATCATTCGCCGCCGCGAGCTGCTCGGGCAGGGCGGAGAGCAGCCCCCAGGCCCGCTCCCACCACTCCGCCCACTCATCGTCCTCCACCAGCCCGAGCCGGAGCAGGTACTCGCCCCACGGACGCAGCGCGAGCGCCGTGGCGGCGTGCACGTGTGGATGCAGGGCGCGCTCCTGGCCCAGACCGCGCACCCAGTGCTCCAGGTCGGTGAGCACGGGCAGGAGCAGGTGCATGGGGCGCTCCACCACGCCGCCGTGGCCCAGGGGACCGGGCAGCAGGTGGAAGAGCTCCGGGTAGAGCAGCTGCGTACGGCCCCACGGCCAGCCCTGCCGCACCCGCAGCTCCGTCTCGAAGGTCATCACCAGCGCGCGTTGCTCGTCGAAGAACGCCTCCGGCGGCAGGCCGAGCAGTGCGTGGCCCTCGCGGCGGACCCAGGGCTTCCGGCCGGTGCGCAGCTCCAGCCCCTGGGCCACCCAGTGCGGCACCGCCCGGTCGAAGAGCGAGAGCTGCTCGTTCAACCGCTCCAGCGACAGGCCCGGCTCCTCGCGCAGCCCCGCGTCCATGCAGGTGAGCACCGCGCGCGTCACATAGTCCACGCGCGTCCACTCGGCGAGCGTCTCGTCCTCGCGCACCTGGGGCCACGCTTCCACGAGGCCCGCGCGCGCCTCGTGGAGCCGGCCCCGGTAGAGACACCACTCGGCCAGAGGCGACACCAGGGCCGCATCCCCCGTCCGCCTCGCCAGCGACACGAGCGCCGCCTTCACGTCCCGCCCTGGCAGCCGCAGCGCCAGCTCCACGCGCCAGGTGCGCACCGCCGGCTCGGCCTCGTACACGCGCGGGGCTCGTGCCTTCCAGGCGTCCAGGAGTGCCTCGAGCTCCGCGTACCGGCCCGATTGATTCAGGGCCTCCTCGACGTGGCTGCCCACCTCGAAGGCGTCCTCCTCGTCGAAGCCCGGGTGGCCGGCCGCCTCGCGCGCCAGCACCAGCTTCTCGTCCACGGAGGCCGCATGCAGGCGCTCGTAGAAGGTCAGCGGCAGCCCTTCCTCGAGCTGTTGATCCCGCAGTGCCTCGTCTTCAGGCCGTTCGTTCCCCATGCCCGGGCAGTGTAGACATGACCGCAAAAGTTGGCACGAAAATACGACCTGGAATGTCAGGTGCGAAGCGGGAGCCCGGGGCAAGAAGGGTGCCTCGGACTTCGGGCCCGGAAGGTTCGCGGTGAACTCCGAGGAGCAGGGGGTACTTACGTCCTCAAACCCTGTGTCGGGTAGCATGCAGTGAAGCAACAGAGGAGGCACGTCGTGCTCTCACCAGAGCTGTTCCAGGGAAACGTAGCGGCGCACCTACACTACGCAGCCAGCCTGCCAGCGGCGGAGGCCCTGAGCATCCTTCGCGGGCGGCTGAACGATGGCTCCTGGAAGGCGGAGGCAAAGCTCTGGATCCAGGTCGCATGCGGACTCGACGAGCGCACACAAAAGCAGGGAACGTCTGTCTCGCTCATCGCCGAGTGCGCCCACCATCTCCTCGGTGAAGAGCTCAGCGTCGAGCTCCACGACTTCCTCCCCCGAGTCTTCGAGGAACTCATCAAAGCTCCTGCGACCGCAGCTGCGACGGGCCCCGTTGTAGCTCGGATGGTGGAGTGGCTCATTGGAAACGCCAGGGCAGGAAACGCGGCCCTGGTCGCCGACATCCTGGACACCGCAACACGTCAGCTCTCCATGTCGGCGGACATGCTGAAGCATCTCCAGAATCTTCAAACAGATCGACAGACTGTCGAAATCTTCCAGGCCTTCGGTGCCTTGGTTGCTGCGGAGAAGCAGGAGACGGCGTCCGCGCCTTCCGGCGAGAGTACCCGCTCGGCCCTCTTCGACGAAAAGACCCGGCGCTCCGAATTGCTGCGCTTCTTCAGACCGCTCGCGCGCTGGCTGCTGGAAAAAGGCGCTGCGGAGCTTCGCCGGGCCGAGCGTGTGGATCTGCTCGTCACGATGCTGGAGTGCCTCGCCGATGGGACGACCGCGGAGCTTCAACTGCTGCTGCGCACCATCTCCTTTCAACCCCAAAAACAAGGAGGATTCTGGCGCAACCACGTGGCCCTCTTCTGGCGTAGCGCGGAGCGGATGCTCGTGGCAGGAGGGAGTAGTTGGACGCTTCTCTGCGAGCTGGTGGCGAGCATGTACCGCGGCAACTGGTTTGCCGAGGATTGCGTCCATCCGCTCACCCACACGGAAGCGCTGCCCCTCGCGCGCGACGCCATTCTTCGAGGCCTTTTCGCCGGCCACTTCGACAGTCTGAAAGACCGATTCCCCTCTGTCGCATGGGGCACCGTCTTCAGTCGTCCTCCCGAGAACCCCGAGGCGATCAGGTTCTCTCATGGCAGCACCCTCGAGCGGGCACGCACCGTATTGAGTCAGCTGGCTGCCCAGAAGGATCCACCGGAAGCCCTGGCATCCTGGGCGCACGTCCTGACTTGCGAGTGGATCCAGGTCCATGGGCTCCGGACGGAGCTCCTCACGCCTTTGCAGCAGTTGGCGGAGTCTCCCGGCATGGGGAGTGCCGTCGCCACGGCATTCCAGAAGCTCCTCGCCGACGCCGTCCAGACCCCTGAGGTCCAACTCGCGCGCCGCATCCTCGAGGATTCTCCCGAGGCGACAAGCGCAGTCCGTGCGGTGCTCTGCCTGGATCTTCATAAGCGGCCCGCAGCCACACCTTCGGCCACCGATAACCGCCTTGGCCTGCTCCTGGAAGAGTTCCAGCGGATCATCCACCTCCCTTGGAGCGAACCGGTCTTCGGCCTCGATCTCGGACGGCTGCTCAGCAACATCCAGGAAGTACGATTCACCGCTCTGGAGGGGGAAGACCTCGTGCAGAAGCAGGAAAGGCGACTCGCCCTCCATGAGCCGCCCTACCGGCAGATGGCTGAAACCATCCAGGAGGAAGAGGAGTTCCTGGCGAACGCCACACTCTACTTCCTGCACGAACTGGTTCATCTGGAGCAGGGAATCGGAGCCAAAGCCTTCGTGGACCGGCTGAGAGAGACGGGGGGCGAGTCCACGCTGATGCACCTCGATCTCTCCGCTGACCATGCCGCAGCCAGACTTGCCCATCAGGCCGTCCCTCGATGGACCCTCACCTGGCTCAAGGATCTTCAGGGCCGCTCCCTGCTCGGCTACCCGGTTGGACGTGGTCACACCGCAGCCTCACGTGACCGCAAGGCGTCCCGGCTCATCTCCCTGCGCCTCGATTATCTGGTACGCGCCGCATCCACTGCTCCCACGTGGAATGAGAAGATCCGCGACGGTTATGTCTTCACCGAGCTCAACCCTGGAGGCGGCGCGATGTTGCTATTCGTCAGCGGCCCACCCGTCTCCCTGGTCGCCAGCACCAGTCTCCATGCCGGGCAAACAGCACACCTGACCTCGGCCATGGATGAGCGCGAGGACACGACAGCCAGGATCGATGAAATCGATTACCTGCTCCGCAGCAGTTTCAGGTTGAACTGAAGGAGCCCTGCACGAAGGTGGCAGAGTACGAGGTGGACCAAGAGATGCGAGTGCTCATACTGATCGCGGTTGCAGCGATGGCAGGCGCCGGATGCGCCCACGCGCAACGAACCGAGGCCCGAATCCATGTCATTTCCGAGGACGCCGTGGGGGTCGGAGAAATGCTCGGACACGGCGGTTCGGGCGACGCCATCTGTCAGGAGGAACTCGAGAAGTGCATGACTCTCTGCTGGGAGAAGTCCCAATGGCCGTACCCTCACAATCCCAAGCAGGCAGGTTGGTACTACAAGCGTTGCACCACAGACTGCAACAAGGACTTCACAGATTGTGAAGAGGAGTACGAAGAAGCTGCGAGAGAGCGAGAAAAGAAACTGAAGTTCTCGCGTATGAATGAAGCAATCGAATGGATCAGGGCGCACAAGAACGAGGTGGCACTTGGAACCGTCGTCATCGTCGCTGGCATTACCTTCGTCCTCACGACGGGCGGCTCTGGCGCGCTGATCCTCGCTCCGCTCGCCCTCTAACATCCACACCCAATGATATACAATCACAAATTCGACGTCGACTCGGTTTTCAACATCCTGCGCACGGTGAATGAGAAATACCAAGAAGGCTCGCCAGAGGACGAAGCGCTCCGAATCGCCGCAGTGGCGTTATTTTACGTCCGTGAAATCCAGAAGCTGGATGATTACCGCGAGTTCTTTCGCTCGTTCTACACTCCCGCCATCGACTATATCGTCGTCGCCCAAACGTTCGCGACACGAGAAGAGGCAGACGCGTGGCTGGCCAGTGGGAAGGCCAGTGATGGCGAACTCGTTAGAATCGCGGGCCAGGGCTTCCAAATCATGCCCGAGCGAAAAGGAACGGGGTTGCGGTTCGTTCGGATGCCCCTTCCGGAGGAACTGATGAAAAAACATCCTCCGGGCACCGAGTAGGAACGCGGGGGATGCACGGGCTCGACCCGGGGAGCCCGGCACCCTCACCCCAACCCTCTCCCGGAGGGCGAGGGAGTGGTTCTTCCGAGCGCCGCCATGAGCGCGGACATCTCTCCCGGCGTGAGCGTCTGGCTCGCCGCCCCCAACGCCCTCGCCGCTCCCGGCATCCCGTCCACCACGCAGCTCGCCCCGTCCTGTGCCACCGTCAGCGCTCCCGTCTGCCTCATCGTCAGCAGCCCCCTCGCCCCGTCCTCCCCCATCCCCGTCAGCAACAACCCCACCGCCCTCGAGCCGAAGAACCCCGCCACGCTCTCGAACAGCGCGTCCACCGACGGCACCGCCACGCCCCTCGAGGGCTGCGTCTGCAGCTTGCCCCCTCGCACCACCAGGTCCCTGTCCGCCGGCGACACGTACACCACTCCCGGCTCCAGCCACTCCCCTCCCTGCGCCGCCACCGTCCGGTGCCCCGTCCCTCCCAGCCACCGCGCGAATCCCGGCTCGAAGCCCCGCACGATGTGCTGCGCCACCACCACTGGAAACGGCGCCGGGGACGGCAGCGCCTTCAACAGCTCGAACACCAGCGGCGGCGCTCCCGTCGAGCCTCCAATCGCCAGCAGCGAGCATGGCTTCGACTCGGGCACCGCGGCCACCTGCGACGGCGGCGGCGGCACCACCGCCGGCATCCGCAGCGACATCCGCCTCCGGCCCAGCACCCGCGCGTGCGCCATCACCCGCACCGTGCGCAGCAGCCGCTCCCGGAACTCCTTCACCGCCTCCAGCCCGCCCACCGTGGGCTTGGCCAGCACGTCCACCGCTCCCGCCCTCAAGGACTCGAACGTCCTGTCCCGCCCCGGCGTCTCCAGCTGCCCGCTGAGCACCACGATGGGACACGGCGCCGTGGCCATGATCTCCGTGATGGCCTCCACCCCGTCCATGCCCCCGGGCAACACCAGGTCCATCAGCACCAGCTGGGGACTCCAGCGCTGCACCGCCACCACCGCGTCGCGGCCATTGGCCACGTGCGGCAGCAGCTCGATGTCCGCCTCCCGGCGCAGAATCTGCTCGAGGAAGGCGACGACCGAACGCGAGTCCTCCACCAGCAACAGCTTCAACGGAGAAGCCTCCCACCGTGACCACGCATGCGTCCACTCCCGTCCCACTCCCGGCGCCACCCCGCGGACGTGACGGGAGAGGTTACCAGGATGCCGGGCGTCCGGGGTCTCCCACCGCCCTCACTTCTTGCCGAAGCCCTTCCCCGGGCCCTTGCGCAGCCGCGCCGTCACCTTCACCAGCGCATCATGCGGGCACACGGTGCGGTGCTTCGCCTTCTCGTAGCCACGCAGGGAGAACTCCACCAGCACCGGCGTCCCCGGCAGGCACTCGAGCCCCACCGACACCGGCGTCTCGCCCTGGTCCTTCCCGTCCACCAGGATGGTGGCCCCGGACGGCTCCGACTCGACCATCAGGATGGCCCCCTCGAAGTCCGCGCGCTCCTCGCGGATGCCCGTCTCCGGCGGCGGCTCCGCCGGGGCCGGGATGCCCGGTGTGGCGTCCTCGGCCGGGCGCTCCACCGGCGCCGAGGAGAAGGTGGGCTGGAGGGTGATCATCCGCGGCCCCGTCGTCAGCTCGCCCTGAAGCAGCGGGCGCACGAACAGCCCCACCGCCACCAGCGCGCTCAGGGCCGAGGCCAGCTTCAGCCCCGCGGCCAGTCCCTCCCACCGCGCGCCCCGACCCGCCGCGGGAGCCGCGGGAGCCGCGGGCGCCACCGGACGCACGGGCTGCGCCGGGACGGCCCCCGCGCCCCTGTTTCCGGAGGGGGACGGACTCGGCTGGGATGCATTGCCACTCACGACGCCACCTCGCACGAATCAGCGCACTCAACCGACCACACGGAAGACCTCACGCAACGTCGTGGTTCCGGCATTCACCTTCGCCAGGCCGGCGGCCAGCAGCGGCACCATGCCCTCGGACACCGCGAGGTCCTGGATGCGCGACGTGGGCACCTTGGTGTGGACGCACTCGCGGATGGCCGGCGTCACCTTCAACACCTCGTAGAGCGCGGCACGCCCCAGGTAACCGGAGCCCCCGCACCGCTCGCACCCCACCGGCACGTAGAAGGGGCCCGTGGTGGGCAGCCCCGCCGCCTCCAGCCGCGCCAGCTCGTCGATCTCCGCGGGGGCGGCCATGCGGCAGTGCGGGCACAGCGCGCGCACCAGGCGCTGCGAGATGATGGCCACCGACGCGGAGGCGAGCAGGAAGGGCTCCACCCCCATCTCGATGAGCCGGTTGAAGGCCCCCGCGGATGAGCTCGCGTGCACCGTGGTGAGCAGCAGGTGGCCGCTGAGGCCGGCCTGGATGGCGGTGCGCGCCGTCTCCGCGTCGCGAATCTCTCCCACCATGATGACGTTGGGGTCCTGGCGCAGCACGGAGCGCAGGCCCTGGGCGAAGGTGAAGCCCTGCTCGGCGTTCACCTGCGTCTGGGAGAAGAGCGGCACGTCGTACTCCACCGGGTCTTCAATGGTGGCGATGCGCGTCAAATCTCCCCGCGTCTGCTTGATGTGGCCGAGCGAGGCATACAGCGTCGTCGTCTTGCCGGCGCCGGTGGCACCCGCCACGAAGATGATGCCCTGGGGCGCGTCCAGCAGGCGCTGGTAGGCGGTGAGGACCTCCGGCGCGAAGCCCAGCCGGGGCAGCTCCGGCAGCCGCACGGTGCTGCGGGCGATGCGCAGCGCCACGGACTCGCCGTGGTTGGTGGGCAGGAGCGACAGGCGGATGTCCGCGGGGCCCTCGGGCGTGCCGAAGGAGAAGTGGCCGTCCTGCGGCCGGTCCGAGCGGAAGAGCACCACCTTGGCCAGCACCTTGAGGCGGTTGATGAGGCGCGGGTGGTGCTCGCGCGGCATCATCATCACCTCCTCGAGCACGCCGTGGACGCGGAAGGCCAGGCGCGTGCCCGTCTCCAGCGGGTGCATGTGCACGTCGCTGGCGCCCACGCGCACGGCCCCATCCAGCAGCACGTCCACGAAGGCAATCATGTCCGGCTCGGGGCGGGAGATGTAGCCGCGCAGCAGGCCCTGCAGCTCGACGAGCATCTCGCGCACGGCGAACGCCGTGTCCGCGTCCACCACCGCCAGCGGCGAGAGCGACGGCCGGCGCGCGAGCACCTGGCGCGAGCGGCGGGCACGCGCCTCCAGGGCGGAGCCCGCGGCGCCCAGCACGAGGCACAGCCCCACGCAGCCCAGCACGGCCGGCGTGAGGGCGAGGCCCAGGTAGCGGCCACCGAGCCGCCGCGCGGTCTCCGCGTCCTGGATGGGATTCTGGGACAGCCACATGCCGATGCTCCCCAGGAACACCAGCACGGCCAGCACCCAGGTGGCCTGGGCGGCTCTTCGGACGGGCAGACTCATTCGGAGCCCCGTACGCTAACAGGCGCCTCCCGCCGCCTCAATGCGCAGACACCCCGCGTGCGGGTCCGCACGCGGCTGGAGCTCGCGCGCGGCACGGCCCACCCGAGGCGGATGGCTCCACGGAATATTCCAGGGTTACAGTGCCCTCCCGAGCGGGCCCGCGCCGAGTCCCGGACGCACTGGACCCGAGAAGGAAGACATGCCGATGAGCCGTCCCTCCCCGCGCACCTGGATGCTGGCGAGCGCCCTCTTGAGCACGTGGGGCCTGTCCTGCACGCCCCCGGAAGAGCCCTTCCCCAACCAGGACGAGCTCGAGGTGCTCCAGAGCCTGCACACCCCCTCGCCCCTGCCGCCGAGGGACCCCACCAACAAGTACGGGGACAACCCGGCGGCGGCCGCGCTGGGCCAGCGGCTCTTCAACGACCCGAGCCTCTCCAGCTGCGGCGACGTCTCCTGCAAGAGCTGCCATGACGGCGAGGGCCGCTCGGTGGACACGGCCGTGGCCCGGGGCTGCAACGGCACGCTCACCGGGCGCAACCCGCCCACGGTGTGGAACGCGGGCTACAGCACCTGGTTCATGTGGGACGGCCGCGCGGACCGGCTGTGGAACCAGGCCCTGCTGCCCCTGCTCAACCCCGTGGAGATGAACTCCAACGCCGGGCACCTCAAGGCGCGGCTGGAGGCGGACTACGCGGACGAGTACCTCGCCGTCTTCGAGAAGGAGATTGGCAAGGAGACCGACCCCGACCGGGTGCTCGCCAACTTCGGCAAGGCCATCGCCGCGTACGAGCGCACCCTCAACCGCCACGACGCGCCCTTCGACCAGGACGTGCGCCGCTTCCTCGAGGCGGCGAAGGCCGGCAAGGCGGAGGAGGATCCCGCATACCTGGGGCTGAAGACCTTCGTGCGCAAGGGCCAGTGCAGCGCGTGCCACAAGGGCCCCATGCTGAGCGACGACCAGTTCCACAACATCGGCGTGAAGGACCTGAGCGACGGCCAGCGCGGCGTGGCGGCGGCGGCCAGCTCGATGCTGGAGTGGACCTTCAACTCGGCGGGGCCGTACAGCGACGCGCCCGGCGGCGTCGAGTCCGCGCGCCTGCTGCGGCTGCGCAACGACCTGAGCCAGAAGGCCCGCGAGCTGGAGGGCGCCTACAAGACGCCCACGCTGCGCAACGTGCAGCTCACGGCGCCGTACATGCACACCGGCGAGCTGAAGACGCTCGAGGACGTCATCGACCTGTACGACAAGGGCGGCGAGCCGGTGGGCAACTACGCGGGCAGGGTCTCGGTCACCGTCAAGCGCCTGGACCTCACCCCCGAGGAGAAGAAGGCCCTGCTCGAGCTGCTCGAGTCGATGACGGGCACGGCGAAGTAGCGTCCACGAAGTTCCTGGACAAGGCCCGAGAGCCCGTGGATGTCCCCTCTCCCTCTGGGAGAGGGAGCATGCGCAACACCGGCGGACTCAGCGGCCAGTGGGCGCGGGGGCCGGCTTCACGTCCGTGTTCTGGCCCGCGACGATGGCCCACTTGCCTCCCGTCTGCTTCAGCACGTAGCGCATGCGGGTGCGCAGCACGCCCGGCTCGGTGGCCTGCACTCCCGGAGGCAGCCCCGTGTAGTTCGTCACCACGTGCTCGGTGTCCACCACCGCCACCCCGGGGGTGACGAAGACGATCTTCCGCACCGTCACCTCCGAGTGGCTGTCCTTGAAGAGGCTCGCGAACACCGCGGCGTGCCGCTTCTGGATCTCCTCACGGCCGCTGAAGACCGTGCCCACGATGTTGATGAACTCGGCGTCCGGCGCGAAGTCCTTGCTCCACGCGGCCGCGTCGTGACGGTTCCAGGCCTCGGTCTGCTCGGCCACGAGCTTGCGCAGGCTCGCCTCGTCGCGGGGCTGGCCCCGGCCCTGCTGGGCCTGGACGGGTGAGGCAACGAGGAACGACAGGACCACGGCCATGACGGCCGAGCTTCGCGCGAAGGTGTTCATGAAGGGCTCCCCTGGAATGCAATGACGGGGGCCCGTTCTACCAGCGCCCCTCGTGCGTGCGAGACATTCCCATTCCCCGGGAGCGCGGGAGCCTCACGCCGAGGACGGAGGCGGCGCGGCGGGGCTGGCGGCTCGGGGCGGCTGGATGAGGGGCCAGGCGCGCTTGAGGGTGACGGCGGCGGAGGCGGCGAGCGCGGCCTTCACGCAATCCCCGGGCACGAAGACGAGCGAGCCCAGCGCGGCCTTGGCCAGCGGCAGCTTCGCGGCCACGGCGAGCCAGGGGATGCCCACGGCATAGAGGACGCAGATGCCACCGAGCACGTTGATGGCGAAGGCGAGCGGCACGGACAGCCGCGACCAGGCGCGCTCGGTGAGCCAGCCGATGAGGAAGGCGGCGGGCAGGAAGCCCACGAAGAAGCCTCCGGTGGGCCCCACGTACACGGCGAGCCCACCATTGCCTCCGGCCAGCAGGGGCAGCCCCGCGGCCACGAGCAGGTGGAAGAGGAGCAGGGACAGCAAGCCCTTGCGCGCCCCGAGGATGGAGCCGGCGAGCATCACCCCGAGCGTCTGCGCGGTGATGGGCACGGGGATGAAGGGCAGCGCGAGCGGTGGTAGCAGCCCGAGCACGGCCATGAGGGCGGCGAACAGGGCGACGTGGACGAGATCTCGGGTCTTCACGAGGGTTCCTCGGGGTCGAAGCAGCGCGCGTCGATGGCATCGGCGAGCGTGTCGGCGGTGCGGAGGGTCTTCACGAGCAGCGGGACGAGCACCGCGACGGGATTGCGCTCGAGGCCGCGCACGCGCTGGGCCTCTTGAATCTCCCGCAGCCACGTGGCGAGCAGGGGGATGAAGCGCAGGGTGAGGGAGAGCAGCAGGCCGAGCCGCGCGGGATTGAGGCCGAAGCGGGCCAGGGGACGCAGGGCCCGCTCCAGCGCGTCGAGCATGTCCGAGGCGCGCGTCGTCAGGGACACGAGCGTGGCGAGCAGCACCAGGACGGCGAGCCGCAGCACGGCCTCGAGCGCGGGCGCCCAGCCGGACACCAGCGCGTGCAGGACGAGGAGCGGGACGAGCACGAAGACGGAGAGGCGGAGGACGGGAGCCACCTCGCGCGGACGCAGGCGGGCGAGCGCGTAGAGGCCGAGCGTGGCCACCAGCGCGCCGGAGAGCACGGGCAGCGAGGAGAAGAGCAGCAGTCCGGTGCCGGCGGCGAGCAGGGCCAGCATCTTCGCGCCCGCGGGGACGGCATGCACGGGCGAGTCCCGGTGGAGGTAGAGGCCGAGGCTCACGTCATCATCCGGACGTAGGCGTCGAGGGCGACGGAGGGGACGTCATCGACGACGACGCGGCCCGCCTCGAAGACGAGCACACGGTCGAAGTCGCGCAGCAGCTCCAGGTCGTGGGAGACGACGATGGCCGTCTGGGGCAGCTCGTGGATGGCCTGCGCGAGCCGGCGCTTGTTGCGCAGGTCCAGCAGCGTGGTGGGCTCGTCGAAGACGATGTAGCGCGGCTCCATGACGAGCACGGAGGAGAGCGCGAGCAGCTGCTTCTGGCCCCCGCTGAGCAGGTGGGCCGGGTGGTGGCGGAAGTCCTCCAGGCCATAGCGGCGCAGCACGGCGGTGACGCGCGCGGAGATGTCGGCCGGCGGCAGCTTGAGGTTCTTCAGCCCGAAGGCGAGGTCCTCCTCGACGGTGGGGAGGACGATTTGATGATCGGGGTTCTGGAAGACGAAGCCCACCTTGCGGCGGATGGCGCGGGCATCCTTCCGGGTGTCGAGCCCTTCCACGAGCACCTGGCCCCGCTCGGGCACGAGCAGCCCATTGAGCAGACGCGCGAAGGTGCTCTTGCCGGAGCCATTGCCGCCCACCACGGCGATGCGGCGCTCGGAGAGGGTGAGCTCGAGCCCCTCGAGGACGGGGCGCTCACCGAAGTGGTGGCTGACGGCGTGGAGTCGAATCATTCGCGACCGCTAAGGCGGGGCGAATGTAACGCCTTTCTGGCTCCATGCACGTCCCCTGTCCCCCAGAGAGGGAGTCCCACGCGCTCAGTGCAGGTGCGAGGGCTCCGGCTCGGTCCCCGTCAGGCCGATACCCGGCTCCGGAGCGTGCTCGCCGGACGTGGCCGGAAGGCGCTCGGGTTGGATGGCCGGGAGCTTGTTCGCATGCAGGCCGGTGATGAGGCGCACGTCCCGCCGCCTGGTCAGGTAGGTGTAGGCCCAGTCCAGCATCACCGCCAGCTTGTTGCGGAAGCCCACCAGGAAGGTGATGTGGATGCCGAGCCACATCAGCCACGCGGGCTTCCCGCTCAGGCGAATCTTGTCGTAGAGCACGCCGATCGCCGAGCCACGGCCGATGACGGCGAAGGAGCCCTTGTCGCGGTAGCGGAACGGCTCCAACGGACGGCCCGCGAGCCGGTAGCGGATGTTCTTCGCCACGTGCCGGCCCATCTGCATGGCCGCGGGGGCGATGCCCGGCACCGGCTTGCCGTCCTGCACCAGCGAGGCGAGGTCTCCAATCACGAAGACCTCCTCATGGCCGGGGATGTTCAGCGGGGGCTCCACCTTCACGCGGCCCGCCTTGTCGACCGGTACGCCCAGCGTCCGGCCCACGGGGGAGGCCGCCACGCCGGCGCCCCAGAGCACCGTGCGCGCCACGATGCGGGTGTCGCCCACGGAGACGCCCAGGTCGTCCACGCCCGTCACCAGGGTGCCGGTGCGCACCTCCACTCCGAGCTTCTCCAGGTCATCGCGCGCCCTCGCCGAGAGCTCCTCGGGATAGGTGTTGAGCACCCGGGGCAGGCCCTCGAGCAGGAGGATGCGGGCCTTCGACGTATCGACGCGGCGGTAGTCACGGGGCAGCGAGTGCCGCGTCATGTATGCGAGCGCGCCCGCCAATTCCACGCCCGTGGGCCCCGCGCCGATGATGACGAAGGTGAGCCACTCGCGCTGACACTCGGGGTCGGGCTCGCGCTCGGCGGCCTCGAGCGCCAGCAGCACGCGCTCGCGGATCTCCCGGGCGTCGTCGATCGTCTTGAGTCCGGGAGCGAATGGGGCCCACTCCGGGTGGCCGAAGTACGAGTGCGTGGCGCCCATGGCGAGCACCAGCGTGTCATAGGGAATCTCCCCGCCATCGGAGATGACCACCTTGCGCGCGAGGTCCACGGAGTGGACCTCGGCGAGCAGCACGGTGGTGTTCCGGCCGCGCAACACCTGGCGGATGGGGGCGGAGATGTCGCCCGGGCTGAGGACGGCGGTGGCCACCTGGTAGAGCAGCGGCTGGAAGAGGTGGTGGTTGTAGCGGTCGAGCACCGTCACTTCCACGGGGGCGCGCTTGAGTCCGAGCGCCGCCTGGAGCCCACCGAAGCCGCCACCCACGATGACCACGTGATGCCTTCCCGGGGTGTTTTCCATGGCGGAAAAGGTGCGGAGCCCGGGGGAATCCGGCCACCGTCCCGGGGGCCCAGCCCGTCTGACGGGGAGCGCCGCCTGCTCGCTCGCCGTCCGGACGAGAAACGAGGCGCCCGCCGAATGCCAGGGAGCCCGAAGGACCGTTTTCAGAATGTCCGCTTCAGCTCCCCCCATCCCAGCTGGAGAGAGGGAGGAAACCCGGACGGAGCAGCCACCAGGTGGTGGGGGTCCGCCAGCCTCCGTGCGGCGTCCTTGTACTCCTCCGTACTCTTCGCGGGCCGCTTGTAATCGGTCTCCTCGTCGACAGGTCCGCTGACGAGGCAGTGGACCCAGGTCTCGATGTTCCGCTTCGGCACGAGGATGCAGATCATTTCGTCCGGGGAACGTCCCTCCAACTCCGCCTCTTGCAACGATTGCTCGAGTTGCTCGAAACGCTGCCGGACAGGAAGGACATCCGCGTCGATGATCGTCACCAGCTTACAGTCCTGCCCCCCTGCACGCCGACGGTGGGTCTGGACCTGCTTCGCATACTGCTCGCGTACGTACTGCTCACCCGCCCCTTTCCCCGCGGGTACGGGGAGCAGACGAATCTTCCCGCGCTCGATGCCACGCTGCCTGAGCCAGGAATAGACGAAGTTCTGGTGCTGCCGGTCCTCGGAGAGCACCACGACCTGAGCGCTATTTCCCATCTTCCCAACCTCGGGCAACGAGCTCCGCGGCAGGCACCGCGGCCTCGGGCGGCGCCTGGAAAGGGCCGACGCGTACAGGGCCATTGGCGATGCGCTCGAACCAGAGTCCCGACTCCGGAGCCAGCAGGTTGATGACCTCGGGATGGTGAGAGATGAGCAACGCCTGGAGGTGCTCCTGCTCACGCAAGGCCAGCAGAAAGGGCTGGATTTCGCTCAACGCCACGAAGTTGTCGGGTTCGTCGAGACAGAGTGTTGCACCAGAGCCAGACAGGAAATGGAGCAGGGTATAGAGACCAATGAGTGCTCGCTGCCCCTCGGAGAGCTCATCGAATGTGTACTCGTCAGAGGCAGAGACGCTCGCACCACTCGCTTCACGCCTCCAGAGCGCGCGAAGCATCCGAATCCCCTCGCCTCCCGACTTGAGGATCAGCGCATCGAATCCATCGAAGATGCCACGCAGATCGTCCCGGAGCCGGACCACTTCATTGAGCCGCTCCTGTGCGAGATGCCGGTACCACGAGGCGAAGTTCGACAGGTCCTCCGCGGGCGTGGCCTGCTCCGCCTCGCTCCGTCCAGTCATGCGGCGCGGATCGATGCGCACGACATACAGGCGCTCGAACCAGCTCGCGAAGCGCCTGAGCTTCGGATGCCAGGGGGCTGAGTCTCTAAAGAAATACAACCCCGTGCGCTCCGGGCCTGGCCAGATCAAGTGGGTTTGACCATCCTGGGCCAGGAACTTCGCGAACTCCTGGCCTGGCTCGTACACGAAGAGCGAAGTCCCCTCGTGATGCAGCGCCTCCCTGTCGACACGACTGCGGCCCTGTTCGGCGTCGTGCTCGACTTCAAGGCGGTAGCGATAGACCTCTCCATCCAGGGACACTTCCAGCTCGAAGACCTGACGGGTACGCCGCTGCCACCGGGTCAGCGTCGCAGGTGGGAAGACCTCGGACACTGCCGCGCCCTGGGACTGGAGCCGACGAAGCGCGGAGAGCACCTCGAAGACGGTCGTTTTCCCCGTCCCATTGCGCCCCATCAACAGGTGCTCCCGGCCAAGGCGCAGGTCGAAATTCACCAGGCACTTGTAGTTATCGACATAGAGACGGGTGAGCATCGGTGACTCCGCGGGCACACGCCGAAGCGTGGTGCGTTCCCAGTCGGGCCGCAGCGGCCAGACAGGCGAGCGGACCCTACCGCATCCGCTCGCCCCCCGCTTGAGAAGCTGTAGCCCCATCCACGCTGGAGGGGCTACCCGCCGTCTACCGCACCAGGTGGAACGCCGTCTGCCGCTGGAAGGCCCAGCGCACCTTGCCGCTCGCATCCAGCATGACGTCCTCCTCCTGCGCCGAGCGCACCTTCTGCCCGCCCCACTCCGCCACCGGGCTCGTCGCCTGCAACTCGATGGAGAACCACTGGTTCGTCATCACCTGGTGGTCACCGTTGCCCGGCACGCCCTCCTGCCGGTCCCACAGGCCGATCATCGGCCCCGCACCGTGCCCGTTGAGGCCAATCGGGTGCGAGTACACCGTCCCCTCAATCCCCTCGGCCTTCATCCGCTCGCGCGAGGCCTTGAGAATCTCATTGCCCGAGCGCCCCGGACGCAGCTCCTCGAAGACGATGTCCTGCAGCCGGTTGGAGCGCGCCAGCGCCGCCTTCAGCCCCGCGGGCGCGTCCGTCTCGCCCTCGCGCAGCACGTAGCCCATGTGCTGCGTGTCCGTGTTCAACCGCAGCGCCGTCACCCCGAAGTCGCAGTGCAGCACATCCCCCCGCTCGATGAGGGGGTCCTCTCCCACGTCCGCCTCCGTCTTCCCCTGCCGCTGCACGCTCACCGACGGCTGGAACCACGTCCCCAGCCCCAGGTCGTTCACCCGCTGGCGCATCCACCACACCACGTCACGGGTGCGCGTCTTCCCCGGCGTAATCACCTGATTGGAGAAGCCCGTCTCGATGATGTTCCACGCCAGCTTCGTCAGGTCCTCGTAGAAGCGCTCCTCGTCCGCGCCCCGCCAGGCGATGAGGTCCACCGGCAGGCCCCCGGACGGCTTCAGCCGCGCCGTCCACTCGGGCCCGAGCGCCTCCGTCATGCCCTCGTACTCGCCATGCGTCAGCCCGTCCGCGAAGGCGAACGTGCGCGACACGTTGATGGCGATGGCCTTCGGCTGCCGCTCCTCCAGCACCGCCTTCAGCACCTTCCACTGGTCCGGGCCCCACAGCTCGGCCTGCCGGGTGACGCCGCCTCCGTCCACCTGCATCTGCGCGCGCCGCGCCTCGTACACCCCGCCCTGCGTGCCCCCGCCCAGCGCGAGCCGCTCCACGCCCTTCTCCGGGCCCCGGTCATGGAACACGTAGATGGTGCGCCGCCGCGCCGCGAACGTGGTGGGCGCCACCAGCGCCGGGAAGACGGGGTCCTCGTTGTACTCGCGCATCGGCACCACCCACATCTCGATGCCGTACTGGCGCATCAACGCGGGCAGCGCCTTGTCCAGGCGCTCGCGCAGCCACTCCTGCTGCCGGGTGGCCTGCTCGCGCAGCGTGCCGAAGGGACGCTCGGGCCGGGTGGCCTCCGGCGCTCGGGAGGCCGGCGCGGGGGTGGCACAAGCGGACGTGAGGAGGAACAGGGGGACGAGGAGACGACTCCGGGTGTTCTTCATGGCCGCGCAGCATCGCACGGACGGGCCCGGCCGGGACTCAGGACGCGGCCTTGACGGGGCTCCCCACCGGGAACTCCAGGCGCAGGCGCGCGCCCCCCTCCTCCCGGTTCTCCGCCACCAGGGTGCCCCCACACTGCTCCACCAGCTCCCGCGACAGGGCCAGCCCCAGCCCCGTCCCCTTCTCCGGGCCCTTCGTCGTGAAGAACGTCTCGAAGAGCCGCGGCAGCACGTGCGGGGGAAATCCCGGACCGTTGTCCTCCACCCGCAGGACGACCCGCCCGCCCTCCTGCGCGCCGATGATGCGCACCTCGGAACCATCGCGGCCTCGCGCCTCCAGCGCATCCCCCGCGTTCACCAGCAGGTTGAGCAGCACCTGCGCCAGCCTCCGGCGCACCGCGAGCACCGGCGGCAGCGCCTCCGGGATGTCCACCTCCAGCCGCGCCACGTGATGGAGCCTCAGCCGGGCAATCCGCACCGCGTCACTCACCACGTCCGCCACCGCGCACTCGGTGGGCTCCTCGGTGTCCATGCGCGAGAAGCCCCTCAAGTCCCCGATGATCTGCCGCACGCGCTCCACTCCCATGCGCGTCTCGCGGAACACCTCCGCCAGATCCTCCCGGGTGGCTTCCCTCGGCTCCGCCAGCACCTCGCGCTCCAGGTAGTCGAGGTTGGCGCCGATGAAGGCCACCGGGTTGTTGATTTCATGCATCACGCTCGCCGCGAGCTGGCCGATGGTGGCCAGCTTCTCCGAGTGCGTCCGGCGGCGCTCACTGATGGCGAGCGACTCGAGGGCCTCGCGGCGCGCGCGCTCCAGCCGGCCCTCGTTCTCCGCCCGCTGGGCCTTGCGGAACTCACTGGCCCCGTACGCGCCGACGAGCGTCACCGTCACCACGACGCCCACCCACAGCAGCACCTGGGACGGCGGGCGTCCCGCCATCCACAGCATGACCGCGGCCCCCGCGCCGCACAGGACGCCGGAGATGGTCGCCGAGAGCGAGTCCTGCGGATAGATGAGGCACAGCAGGAGCGGGAGGCAGGGGAAGAATTGGAAGTACACGCCGTCACAGCCCCCCGACACGAGCACCAGGGCGATGAAGCAGAGGCTGCCCACCGTGCACTGGAAGGCCGTGTGCAGACGCATCGACGGCGCGGAGTGCTCGTCCATCCGCAGCGCGGAGAGGGCCACGGCCAGGGCCCAGACGCAGCGGATGGCGAGCATCCGGAGCTCCGGTCCCACGGCGAGCACGTCCAACACGTATTGGGACAGCAGTGACGGGGCCAGCCAGAGCAACATCTTCCGGCGGGGCCCCCACGTGCCGGACGCCGCCACCTCAGGCGCCGCGGGCCACGGCCCGGCCTGATCCGGATGCTTCGGGGATGGCGCGTCGAGGGGCGGCAACGCCCTCCATCGTACCCGGTTCCCGCCTCGCGGTCCGAGCCCGCCCCTTCCGCGAAGGCGGAAGCGGAGCACCGGCCCCGCTTCCGCGCCTCACCGCCGGGTGAAGGCGAGGTCCTCCGCCTCGTCGAACACGCCGCAGCCCTCCTCGACGCACGGCGGCATCGCCGTGCACGCGCCGCACTCCAGCGTCCCGCCGCACCCGTCCGGCACCGTGCCGCACGCCGCCTCGCACGTCAGCGGCGTGCACACGCCCGGGTCGTACCGCTCGCTCGTGGCCAGCGTGCCCTCCAGGTCGTTGGAGCCTCCCACCACCAACACCGCCCCATCCATCAGCGGCACCAGCCCCGCCCCCCGCCGCGCCTCCCACAGCGACGGCTCCACGCTCCACGTGTCCGCCACCGGGTCATAGCTCTCCACCGACGCCAGCGAGCCCGACATCACGTGGAAGCCCCCCACCACCAGCACCCGCCCCTCGGGCGTCACCAGCGCCCCGTGCGCCTCGCGCGGCATCATCGGCGACGCCGCCAGCTTCCACTCGCCCCGCATCGGCTCGTACAGCTCCGCCGTGGCCGCCGCGCGCGACGTCGTGCCGCCCACCACCAGCACCCGCCCGTCCGGCAGCACCGTCACCGTGTGCCCCGAGCGGTGCGTGCCCGCCGCGCCTCCCACCGGGCCCGTCTTCGTCCACTGGCCACTCACCGGGTCATACAGCTCCGCCTGCAGCCCGCTCACGAAGAGCACCTGGCCGTTGCCCAGCACCACGCCCGTCCGCGCCCCGGCGCGCGCCGACGCCGGCGCTCCCGTGCGCGTCCACTCGCCCGTCGCCGGGTCGAACAGCTCCGCCGAGCGCACCGGGTGCCGGTCCACGTCGAAGCCGCCCGCCACCAGCACCCGCCCGTCCGGCAGCAGCACCGCCGCCGGCTCGTTGCGCGCCTCGCCCATGTCCCGCACGGCCGTCCACCGGCCCGTGCCCGGGTCGTACACCTCCGCGCTCGCCAGCGCGCCGAAGGAGGCCGAGAACGTGCCCCCCGCCACCAGCACGCGCCCGTCCGCCAGCCTCACCGCCGCGTGGTTGCGCCGCGCCGTGCGCATCGCGCCCGTGGCGTACCACTCGCCCGTCTCCGGCTCGTACACCTCGCAGCTCGTCAGCGTGCGGCTGCCATCATGTCCACCCGAGGCCAGCACCCGCCCGTCCGCCAGCGCCACCCACGGCAGCAGCTTGCGCGGCGTGCTCAGCTCCCGGGACACCATCCCCTGCTCCAGCCCGTCCGGCGGCGGCGCCGAGCTGCAGGAGAACACCATCGTGAAGAGCGCCAGCATGGCGCAGGACGTCGAAACCCTTTTCATGACCCACCCACTCCGTTCCGAGACGGACGGGTCTACACGCCGGGTCTGACATTCCCGGCGACGGATTCCTCCATGATTCCAAGTGTTTATCGTCCCATGTATGACAGACCCGTCAGGTGGTGCGCGGGACATGCCGCACCCCGTCATGCGCCTGTCATGGCCGCGTCATGTGCCGCGGCATGTGACGCCTCAGGCGCCCGGGTGGGAGGCCTCCACGTCCTCCAGGTTCACCGGCTCGGCGTCCATGCCGTTGTGGTGGCGCGGCGGCAGCGCTCCGCCGTCGTCGTCCTCCAGCTTCAACAGGTGCGGGGTGCGCTCCAGGTACAGCTCGCCGTCGCGCACGAGGCGCACGTCCGAGAACTCCACGAGGAACTCCTCGCGCGACAACAGGCGCGGCTCGAGCTCGAAGTGCGTCTCGCCCACCGCGCGCACACGGCCCACCCTGCGCCCCTCCATGTCCCGCACCACCATGCCTTCGCGCACGTCGTCCTGCACCACCATGGCATCCTCCTCGGCGAGCCCCCGGGCCCTCCCGTCCCGGTGCGCATCCCTTCTGAGTGGGGAACACCCGGCGCTCCGGCAACCCCTGGCGGCTGGCAGGAAGGGCGGCCCTGGACACGTGCGGAAGCCGGGCCGCCAGGGCTCGCGTTCCGGGCGGTGCCTAACGTTCCTCCGAATGAGAGGAGGAGGCCGTCATGCTCCTGGAACTGACCGCCATCGAGGCCCGTGATCTCAAGGAAGTCCTCGACTCGTCGCTGCGCAAGCTGCTCGACGAAATCGCCCACGCCGACCACCGCGCCTACCGCGAGATGTTGCAGGCGCGCTATGCCCGGCTCGAACAGCTCAACCACCGGCTGGACACGTCCGTGGAGAGCGACCAGGTCTACGCCTGAGCCCCCGCCCGCGCGCTCGAGGCCCTGGGGACCCATACGGCTTCCATGAGGCCGTAAAACACGCGTCCCATGGCATGGCGGTGGCGTCCCACCGCGCCGCCTGAAACGTGCGCGCGTTCTGGACGTCCGGCATGCTTGGACGCACGTGACGACGACCCCGGCCGCCCCCATCCGCTTCCTGCTGTCGCCGTCCCTGGGCGAGGTGAAGGAGCACGTGCGCGCCGAGCTCTTCAGCCGGGCCCTCACCCAGCGGCTGGGCCGGCCGGTGGTGGTGGAGCTCGCCCCCTCGTACGAGGCGCTGGAGCGGGAGCTGGCGGAAGGCCGGGTGGACCTGGCGTGGGCCACGGCCGAGCAGTGCACCGCCTTCGAGCCGCAGGCCCGCGCGGTGCTGCGCGCCGTGCGGGCGGGGCTCTGGTACTACCACGCGGCCCTGGTGTGCCGGGCGGATGCGCCGCTCACGCTGGGGACGTTGAAGGGCACGCGCGCCGCGTGGGTGGCTCCGCGCTCCACCGGCGGCCACCTCATGGCCGTGCGCCACCTGACGGCCCGGGGGCTGTCCGTGGCGGACACCTTCTCCGAGCAGCGCTTCCACGGCACCTACCGCAAGGCCCTGCTGGCCGTGCTGGCGGGCGAGGCGGACGTGGCCGCCATCTACTCGAGCCACCCGGAGGAGAACACGGTGCGCGCCTACCTGGCCGAGCACGTGGGCGCCGACGAGCGCAAGCTCATCCCCTTCGAGTTCACCGGGCCCACGCCCGCCGACGGGCTCATCTTCACCCCGCGCATGCCGGAGGCGGACGTGACGGCGCTGGTGTCCGTGCTCACCTCGCTGGCGGGCAGCGGCGCGGGGCTGGAGCCGCTGCTGGGCCTCTTCGACAGCGAGGGCTTCGTCCTGTCCTCCAAGCCCCGGCCGCCGCCTCCCCGGACGGCCCGGCGCGCGGAATACCTCGCGGTGGACCTGGACGCGCAGGAGCGGTGCATGCGGCTGTGGACGCCCACGGGGGTGGCCTTCGGCCGGGACGTGCGCCAGGCGGAGGGGCGGCCGCTGGAGGCGGTGCTGGGGCCCGAGGCGGGGGCGGCGCTGGTGGCGCTCGCGCGCGCCGCGCGGCACAGCGGCGTGGGAGGCCGGGTGGAGTACCGCATGGAGGTGGAGGGCGAGACGCGCTGGTACTCGGCCGAGGCCACGGTGCGCCCACCGGCCACGGAGGCGGCGAGCCCCACCACGGCGCTGCTGGTGCGGGACGTGACGGAGCTGCGCGCGCTGGAGGAGGAGCTGTACCGGCTGGCCTCCTTCCCGCTGCTGCACCCCGAGCCGATGCTGGAGCTGGGCCCGGGCGGCGAGGTGCACTACGCCAACCCGGCGGCGCACACGGCGTTTCCGGACCTGCTGGTGCGCGGGGTGGGGCACCCGCTGGTGGAGGCGGCCCAGGCGTGGGCGCGGCGCGGCGCGGCGGTGGGGGAGTCGCCTCCGGTGGTGCAGCTGGGCGGCCGGCACTGGGAGCTGACGGTGTCGCCGCTGGTGGACCCCGAGGGGCTGCGCGTCTTCGCCAAGAACGTGACGGCGCGCAAGCAGATGGAGGCGCAGCTCTTCAAGGCGGACCGGATGGCGGCGCTGGGCTCGCTCGCGGCGGCGGTGGGCCACGAGATGAACAACCCGCTGGCCTTCATGCTGGCCAACCTCGGCTTCGCGCGCGAGGAGCTGGCGCGGCTGAAGGCGGCGCTGGGCGAGGAGGGCCACGCGCTGGCCGGCGACGTGGACGACATGCTGGAGGCGCTGACCGAGGCGGCGGACGGGGCGGACCGGCTGAAGGGAATCGTCCAGGACCTGAGGCTGCTGTCGCGCGCGCCGCCGGAGCACCGCGAGACGGTGGAGATGGTACCGGTGCTGGAGCACGCGCTGGGCCTGGTGCGGGGCGAGCTGCGCCACCGGGCGAGGCTGGAGAAGGACTTCCGGCCGGTTCCGCGGGTGGAGGGCGACGAGGCGCGGCTGGTGCAGGTGTTCGTGAGCGTGCTGCTCAACGCGGTGCAGGCGATGAACGAGCTGGACGCCCCGCGCAACGTGCTGCGGGTGTCCGCGTACACGGGCC
>NZ_DBNGVP010000069.1:0-69879 GCF_057119385.1 Archangium sp.
GCCGTCATCCTCCAGATGCTCGGAATGCCACCGTCCCGCTACTTCACAGGGATTCAAGAGGTGCCGCGAAAATCATGAGTCGAAAATCCATGGGAAATCAGCTCCTCGATGTGCGGAAAGTAGGGTGTATTTTCCGGTTACACTGGTGACCGAAGCTCTTGATTAGACCTTCCACTGGCCGACCCGCGCCCGTCCCCCACATGTCCCGTCTCGAGACCTGGAGGCTCTACCACAACTACACGCGCACGGTTTCGGCCTTGCGCGACAAGCAATGGGTTCCCATCGGCCAAGTCTACAACGACGCTGGCGACCTGAAGATGTTCGAGGGAAAGGATTGGTTGCCCTGATGCCTCCCCGGATTCACAGGACGAGACCTATGAGAGCAATCACCCCCGTCGCGCTCTGCTGCGCTGGGCTCCTGACAGGGTGCAGCTACTTCGGCTATTACAAACATACCAAGGCCTCGTGGGCGCCTCCGGAGCAGGCAAGCGCCGTGGAGTTCCCCTCGTCCCTGGAAAAGGGCGTCCAGTTCACCGGCCCCATGATGGCGGCCCTGAAGGTGGCGATGGACGAGTACCGGCCACCCGGCCTCAATCCCGAGACCTTGCCACTCCCGGATCGCTGCCTGGCCCGTTGGGACTACATCAACGTGCGCGTCCTCCAAGCCAGTGACGACTTGTTCTTCGTCGAGTTCACACCCGACCTGCGCAAGTGTGGCCCCGGGCTCATCGTTCCCGACGCGGGAGCGACCTATGCCATTGATGGCAAGGGCAGGATTCTCGCACGCGATTTCTGAACCGCCCACGAGCGGAAAGAGAGGACGACACGTGATGAAAAGAGCACTGCTTGCGTCGCTGGCCGTCACCACGGTCTGGGGTTGTGCCAGTGCGAATCTCGAGGTCCGGGCCCGGCGGTCGCCGGAGGGGGCCATCCGCTATGAAGGGGGGCTGGCCGGTCCCCACGCGACCTTCGAGCGATTGGTCGAGAAGACCTGTAGCCGCCTGATGGCTTCGCACGCTTCCGCCTCGAGAGAAGACGCGCGCCCTTCTGGTTACTGCGCGGGGTATTTCTACTCGCCGGAAGACAGGGCGTTCTTCATCAGCACCGTGAGCGCCATGGCCGGTACACAGGAGGGGGAGCAGCGGAGCTGTGCCCTCCCCAGGAACCTGCTCGACCCGGTCAACACCCGGGAGGTGGTTTCCCTGGGCGGTTCCAGGCCTCTCGCGTCCGAGCGGCCGGCATCACCCTGGCAGCCCACGAGCTTCCTCAATCAAACGACCCTGGAGCCCCACGATAGGGATTTATTGGTCTTCAACCTGGAAGAGCCTGGAACCTGTGTGGTCTACGGCTATGATCATTTCAGGCGGCTCATCACCAGCCAGCGCGATGATCGATTCGTCATCATTGGCAGGGTGAACCGGGATGGGGCCATTTCACAGGCGGCCCTCCATCCGTAGTGCTCACCTCGAGCGCAGTGCCGTACCACGTGGCGCCTCGGCCAGGCTCGGAGCAGGCGGTAACAGCCCGGCCCGGCGCTTCCTCATCGGTTCAAGGCACCCGTTCTGGGTCACCGATGAACAGCGCATGAAAAAGGGCCGTGTCCGGCGGCTTCCGAGGCTCCACGTAGAGAGGAATGGGCGTCTCGGCGAGTTCGCGCGGAAGTGCGCTGGCTTCGAACCTTGCCTCGATTCTGCTCGCGATGATCTCCGCGGGAGCCCGCATTGCGGGCGGAAGCGGCTCAAAGAAGACCTGGTGGCGCCGCTGCTTGCCATCGTAAGTGTATTGCACACCGTAGACTGTGTAGACGGGAACCAGAATGCTGAGACACCCGACGACGACCCACTCGCGCCGGGTCTGTTGACGGGCTTCTTCCGAGTACGCACCACATCGGAAGCAAGCATCAACCGGGGCCGTGATGTCTGACAGGGTGAAACCAGGCAGCTCCGCGCGAAAAGAGTCGAGAAAAGCCCGCCACAGGTCGATCTTCTGTAGCTCCCGCATCCAGAGTTCATCGAACCTCTCACGCTCTGGAGTCCGCTCGCGCCCACAGGAGACGTCCGGATCCTCCGAAGGCCAGTAGTTGCGCACGATGGCCAGCAGTTGTTCGGCTGAGAATTTCATGACTCAGAAACCAATCCGTGTCACGGGAATGCCCGGTCTACATCCAATCTCGACACGGGAACCACGAACGCTCTCATTCAGAATCTCGAGGAATGTGTCCTTGAAACTCCTGCACACGAGAGCAGCGGGACTTTCAGGAGGGGCTGGCCGGATGACAAGATCCGAAGCCCTGTTGATGCATTCCGCGGCGATTTCCGCCGCTTCCCAGGAAGCGATGTAGCCGTTGTCCCGGGTCTCGACGGGCATCCCAATGGTGAGTGCACACACGGCGGAATCTCCCGTCGTCATGTTCTGCACGTTCGCCTCGAGACATGCCGCCTGCCAACCGCTCTGCCCTGTCCCGTCTCTGGGTATGACCGTGGCGAACTTGAGTTGCGTGCCACATCCCAGCAGGAACGGAAGCACCAGGACGCTCAGACGGAGCCACGCAAGAGGCATGGATGCGTTCACGGAATCCATCCCGACACGGTCCCACGCCATCACTCATGCGTCGATGGGAAATCCCATATTCCATCCGCCGTGTTCAGTGCGGAATATGGGATGCGTTGGATGAAGCAGGCCGGGCATCATCGCGAGCGCAGTGCCGGGAGCCCGTCGTCCCGCAGCCGGCGCAGGATGTAGCGCGCCATGGGCAGCAACCGGGGCGCGAGCAGCAACTTGGCCGCCACCCACGCCGGCTTGTGGTTCATCAACTCCGTCTCCAGCAGCCGCCCGGCGGTGAAGAAGCGCGCCGCCATCCGCCGCTGCCACACGGGGGGAGCCAGCGCCGTCAGCACCTCCTCCGGCACCACGGCCCCCGTCAGCCTTCGCGCCGCCTCCAGCGCGTACCAGGCCAGGTGCGGGAAGGCCGTCCCCCTCGCCACCTCCACCACCCGTTTCCAGTCCAGCTCCGGGCTCGCCAGCACCCGGAGCTTCAAATCAAAGAGCCACGCCAGCCGCTGCAACAGGTGGTTGCTCGCGTGGATGGCGAGGTACACGAGCTCGTCCTCCGCGCGCAGGTAGCGCACGCGCCGGCCCTCCAGCACCCCCTCCTCCGCTCGCGCCAGCAGCACCTCCGCCTCCAGCGTCTGGCCGTACCCCACCAGCGCGCGGAAGTGCAGCTCCACCATCCCCGCCGCGCCCGTGAACGTCAGGTGGTGCTCGTGCTCCCGCGCATGTGCCGCCGCCGCCTCGCCGAGCGGCCTCAATCCCAGTCCCACCAGGGCGCCCGACGCCGCGTCCACCTCCGCGTCCGCCACCAGCAGGTCCACGTCCGTGGTGGCCCGCTGCAGCGGCTCCGGGTACAGGCGCAGCCCCAGCCCGTACCCCTTGAGCAGCACCGGCACCACGCCCACCGCGGCCAGCGCATCCAGGCTCCGCACCAGCAGCGCCTTCACCCGCATGCCCCGGGCCGCCTGCGCCAGGGCCTCGCGGCGCAGGTTCGTGCGCACCGGCTCGTCCAGCGTCCACTCCGAGCGCCCCAACGCGTGCTGGACGAAGCCCGCGAGCCCATGCCGCGCCGCCGCGTGCACCAGGGCCTCCACGTCCGGGGGCACGGCGCCACGCGGCGCCTCGGGCCAGGCCCGGAGCACCTCCAGCAGCGCCCCTGCGCCCTCGCCACTCACCGGCGCAGCGCCACCACGCGCTGCGGATCCGCATCCGCCCGCGCCAGCAGCTTCGCCGCCCGGTCTCCCACCGCGTCCGCCACCAGCTCCAACGCCAGCTCCTCGTCGCGGTTGATCTCCGAGCGCCCATCACTCCAGGCAATCGCGAGGCGGCCGAGCGTCTCCTCCCCGCTCTTCACCTCCTGGGCCACCTCCAGCGGCAGCGCCGAGCCCGCGGGCCGCTGCGTCTCGAAGGTCAGGCCCTCCCGGTTGCCCTCGCGCTGGCGCTCCAGCCGCAGCTCCAGCCGGGAGGCATCGAGCGCGTCCGCCAGCGGGCGCACCGCGTCCCAGATGTCCTTCACGCCTTCGCTGGCGCGCACCGCGTCCGTCACGTCCTTCACCAGCGAGCGCAGGCGGATGTTCTTGCGCCGCGCCGCGCCCATGTCACCCGCGTGCCGCAGGTCCAGGTAGCCCAGCTTGCGCATCAGCACCGCCACCACCACCGCCATGCCCGTCAGCAGCATGGCGCTCTGCGCGGTGTTGGCCCAGTGCAGGCCGAGCGCCGTCAGCATGAAGAGCGCGCACAGGCCGTAGAGCACCAGCACCGCCGCGCGGTGGCTGAGCACCAGGCGGCTCATCATCCGGTGGTGGATGTGCTCGCGGTCCGCGCTGAACATGGGCCGGCCGAGCACCGTGCGCCGCACCATGGCGAGCAGCGTGTCCATGATGGGCAGCCCCAGCGCCATCACCGGCACCAGCATGGCCACCGCCGTGCCACTCTTGGCGCTCGTCTTGATGGAGACGGCCGCCAGCACGAAGCCCAGGAACATGCTGCCCGTGTCCCCCATGAAGATGGAGGCCGGGTTGAAGTTGAACACGAGGAAGCCAAGGATGGCCCCCGCCAGCGCCGCCATCACCAGGCACAGCAGCACGTCGCCCCGGCTCAGCGCGAGGATGAAGTTGGTGCCCACTCCGAAGAAGGCCACCCCGCCCGCCAGCCCGTCCAGCCCGTCAATCAGGTTGAGCGCGTTGATGACGCCCACCACCCACAGCACCGTGAAGGGCAGGCTCAGCAGCCCCAGCGGCACCGGCGGCCCGAAGGGGTTGGCGATCAGCTCGATGCGGAAGCCGAGCGCGTACAGGCCCAGGGCCAACGCCAGCTGCACGCTGAACTTCAGCTTCGCGCCCGCGCCGCGCAGGTCGTCGTAGAGGCCCAGCGCCGCGATGCCCAGCCCGCCCGCGAACAGGCCCCACACCAGCTCCTCGTGGAAGCGGAAGTGGAGGCCCACCCCCGAGTCCACCAGGAAGAGCGCGCACAGGGGCGCGAAGAAGCCACCGACGATTCCAATACCGCCCAGGCGGGGAATGGGCCGCACGTGCACCTTGCGGCTGGAGTTGGCCTGGTCCAGCAGACCCCACGCCAACGCGCGGTTGCGCACCACCAGCGTCAGCACCAGCGCCACCATCAGCGCGACGAGGAAGGCCACCAGATAGGTAATCAACTCTCGACCTCCATCCCCAGGGGGCGCGCATGGTGGCGGGGCTGGCGCGGAGCGTCAATGTACCCCGGTGCCGCCCTTCTGTTGCCTGCCTGCCGGAGAAGCCAGCAGCCAACAGACGCGCCCCCCGACGCGTACCGCGCGTCCCCGTCCTGTCGCACCGGAGTGGAATTGGGTAAGGGGAACGGATGCACGGCGGAAGCACACACACACCGGGCACCGCCCTCGTCAGCGGTGCCGCGGCGGGCGCGGGAGGCATGGGCGTCCACGCCGCCTCCCTGCTGCGCGCGCTCTCCGGCTCGAGCACGCCGCTGCATGTGCTCGGGCCGCCTCCCACCGACGCCCGGTTGGCCTCGCTCCCGGGCATCGTCTGGCACACGCCTCCGCGCTCCCTGCTCGCGGCGGTGCGGCGCTGGACGCCCTACCGCTGGCTCACCGGTGCACTCCAACTCCACCTGGACGAGCACCTCGGACAGTGGGCCGCGGCCCGCCTGGAGCACCTGCGGCCCTCGCGGCTGTACACCTTCACGCAGGTGGGGCTCGAGTCCCTCGAGTGGGCCCGGCGCGCGGGCGTGCCCTGCGTCGTCGACAACCCCAACGGACACATCGCCGGCTTCCGGGACGTCTACGTCCGCGAGACGTGGCGCCAGGCCCGCCGCCCCCACCTGGGACACCCCACCCCCGCGGCCGTGCGCCGCATCCAGCGCGAATACGCGCTCGCCCACGCCATCCGCGTCTCCTCGCCCTGGTCCCGCGACTCCCTCGTCCGCCGCGGAGTGCCTGGCGGAAAGGTCTCCGTCATCGAGCTGCCCATCGACCTGGAGCACTTCCAGCCGCCGGCCACGCGGCCTGGCGCCGAGGGGCCGTTGCGCGTGTGCTTCGTCGGCTCGCTGGACGTGCGCAAGGGCTTCCACCACCTGCTGCGCGCGGTGCGCCAGGTGGGCCCCGGGCGCGTCCACCTCCACATCGTGGGCGCCACGGGAGACCGTGTGTCCCGGCGGCTCTTCCAGCGCGAGCGCCAGGGCCTCCAGGTGGAGGCGATGCCAGGAGACCCGCGCCCCGTCTACCAGCGCTCCGAGCTCTTCGTGCTGCCCTCGCTGGAGGACGGCTTCGGGCTCGTGGTGGGCGAGGCCATGGCGTGCGGGCTGCCCGTCGTCGTGACGGACCAGTGTGGCGCCGCCGCGTGGGTCGAGCCCGGCCGCACGGGCTGGGTCGTTCGCGCGGGCGAGCCCCAGGCACTCGCCTCGGCGCTGGAGGATGCGCTCCGCCGCCGCGCCGAGCTGCCGCGCATGGGTGAGCAGGCACGCGCCGCCGTCGAGGCCCACGTGGCGGCGGACCCGCTGGCCCGGCTGCGCACGTGGTTCGAGTCCGTCACGTCCTGAGCGGAGCACGTCTCAGGGCAGCGTGCGGCCGAAGCTCTGGCCCACCACCTGCTTCAGCCGCTCGGTGTCGCGCGAGAGCACGAGGTTCGCCTCGCAGCTGTTCCACATCTGGTCGTAGATCCACGGCTGGCCCAGGGGAATCAACCGGCGCTCGTGGAGCTCCCAACCGTCGAAGCCCATGTCCACCAGCGTCCGCACCAGCTTCGAGGCGGAGGAGCCCGCCTGCTGGAGCGCCTCGGGAAACACCTCGAGGAGGAGCACCAGGCCGGGATTGCGCTCCACCGTCCGCCGCATGCCGAGGAGCACGTTGTGCTCGTAGCCCTGGACGTCGATCTTCACCAGGCGGATGGCTCCATCGGGGAGGTCCTGGACGGCCTCGTCCACGGTGGTGAGCGGCACCTCCTGCCCCGCGCCGCCCTCCCCCACCACGCGATGGTCCCCGTAGTTGTAGGGGTGGAGCGCCATGCGCACCGAGCCCATCCGGTCCCCCACCGCCATGCGGCGCGCGTCCACGTTCTCCACGTGGTTGAGGCGCAGGTTCTCCCGCAGCAGCTCGTGGTTGTGCTGCTCCGGCTCGAAGGCGATGACCTTGCCTCGCGGCCCCACCCGCCGGCTCAGCGTCAGCGTGTGCAGGCCGATGTTGGCGCCGATGTCCAGGCACACCCCGCCTTCCAGCTCCAGGTGCTCCAGCAGGCGGCGGAACTCGGGCTCGTAGTCCCCCTCGACGTAGAGCAGGGTGCCGACGATCTCATCCCGGAGGTCCACCTTCATCTGGAAGTCGTGGACCCGGACCCGCACCTCGGGGCGCGTCCGGGACAGGACGGGAATCACCACCCGGCGCTGGAGCGCCTTCATCCACCAGGGCATCCGCATGAGGCGGCTTATAGGCCTCCACCCCGGAGGGCTCAAGCCACCTCAAGGACGAGTGAGCAGCTTGCGAACGTATTCCTGGATGCTCCGCTGCCGTTCCCGGGCCCGCGCGAGGAGGGGCTCCCGCAGCCCATCCGCCTGCCCGGCCAGCTCCAACGCGCGAGAGAAGATGTCCTGCTCCGGCACGGTCAGGTCCACGTGCCAGTGCTCCAGCCCCAACGAGGCCATGAAGTCGAGGCACTTCTCCCGGTAGCCCAGCATGAGCACCGGCGTCCCCGCGCAGCACGAGAGCACCGCGGCGTGCAGCCGGACCGCGAGCGTGAGCGTGCACGGAGCGACGAGCCGCATGTATGCCTCGCCCGTCCGGGGCTCGTGGATGACGGCGTCCTCCAGTCCGGCCCTGGCCGCGAGCCGGCGCAGGCTGTGCACATCCCACGCGTGCATGGCCACGAAGACGGGCTCCCAGCCCTGGGCCACGAAGTGCCGGATGGCGCGCTCCAGCCCCTCCAGCCGCTCGTCCGGGTAGCCCTCGCGCTCGCCGGGCGTCGTGTAGATGATGTTGACGGCGAACCGGCGCGGGAGCGCGGGTGGCTCGGCGCGCTCGCGCGTGGACACCAGGGCGAGATCTCCAATCACCTCCACGTTGGGAACACCCAGCTCGTCGAGCGCGGCCTTCGAGATCGGGCCTCGCACGCCCACGGCCCGGAAGTCCCGCAGCAGCGCGCGCCACTCCAGCAGCTCCGGCCGGGCCTTCATGTGGAAGCCGGCACTGCCCACCCCCGTGCCCAGCGTCCATGCGGGCAGCCCCAGCTCCAGCGCGGTCCGCGCCACGGGCAGCCCGTACGCGTTGATGAACGTCCCCCCGCCGAGGATGAACTGCTGGAAGTACCGCGCGCCGGACAACCCCAGACGCGCCAGCCGCCGCTCCTGGGGCGAGAAGCGGAAGGTGGCGACATGGTAGCCGTCGAGCACCTGTCGCGCGGCCTCGAAGAGCGCGTCATCGCCGAGGTTCTGGGCGCCGTGGCCTCCCACGTAGGCCAGACGGGGCCGGCCCTCCAACAGGGCGGCGAGCCGCTGCTGGACGGCGCTGGCGTTGTCGCGGACGGCGGTGACGAGGAAGCGCATACGGGAGCTGACCCGTCCTGCCATATCCGCTCCGCCCGCGCGAGCGCCATGAGCGCCCCGCGCCGCTCGGGAGGGGAGCCCCCGGCTGCCTGGCGGGTACCGAAGCAGGTATGTTCTTGCTCCATGACGACGCCGACGTCACGGGACCACCTGCTGGGCGTGCTGACGCGAGAGTTCGAGCGCGTGTACCTGACGGTGTGCGAGCGGGGGTTCTCGGCCCTGGGACGCACCCGCCCGAACCATCCCGTGGTGAGGGATGACCCGTGGCAGCACCACCCGGCCTGGCCTCCCTCGTACGAGGCCTATGGCCGCTACCGCGTGCTGGACACGCTGCGCAAGGCGAACGCGTTGCGGCCGGAGCGTGTGCTGGAGATCGCCACGGGAGGCGGCTTCACCGCGGCGTGCCTGTACGAGGAGGGACGGGAAGTCGTCGCCAATGATTTGCAGCCCACGCGGGAGCTCTTCGGCGCGTGGACCACCGGGGAGCGGCTGCGCTGGGAGGCCGGTGACTTCTTCGCGCTCGACCCGGAGCGGCTGGGGATGTTCGACCTGGTGCTGGCGTGCGAGGTCATCGAGCACGTGGCGCATGGAGACCGGATGCTCGCGCACCTGCGCCGCTTCCTCCGGCCCGGTGGGACGCTGCTGCTGACGACGCCCAATGGCGCGTACTTCCGCTCGAAGCTGCCCACGCACTCCCAGGTGGAGGACTTCACCGCGCTCGAGTCCCGGCAGTTCAAGCCCGACGCGGACGGGCACCTCTTCCTCTACACGGCCGGAGAGCTGGAGCGGCTGTGCCGCGCGGCCGGCTTCACCCAGGTGGACATCGAGCTGTCGGTGACGCCCTTCCTCTCGGGACACGCCGGGGTGCGCCTGCTGCCCTCGCGGCCGGCGCTGGGACGGGTGTACCTCGCGCTGGACACGTGGGTGCGGCGCCTGGGGCCCGCCGCGCGCGAGCGGCTGTGCACCCAGATGCTCGTCACCGCCCGGGTGCCCTGAGACGCTCGCACAGCGCGTCCACGTGGGCATCGGCGTTGAAGCGCCGGGCCATGTGCCAGGCCCCCTCGCGCAGCCGCGCATGGTGGCTCGCATCGGACAGCGCCCGGACGATGGCGCCCGTGAGTCCCTCGGAGGTGGGCGGGTGTCCCGGCGCCAGCTCACCGGACACGCCCGGCTCGCACCAGTCGGGGATGCCGCCCACGGAGAAGGCCACCGAGGGCAGGCCCACGCCGCCCGCCTCCACGCCCACCATGCCGAAGGGCTCGGGCCAGACGCTGGGCACCGCGAGCAGGTCCGCCCGCCGCATCAGCGCCTCCCGCTCCGCCCGGTCCACCCAGCCCACGAAGCGCACCGGCACGCGCCGCGCCGCCGCCTCCGACTCCATGCGCGGGCGCTCCGGCCCATCCCCCGCCACCACCAACTCCAGCTCGCGGCCCAGCGCCGCACGGGCCCCGGGCAGCGCGCGCACCAGCTCCACCCCGCCCTTCAGCTCCGTGAGCCGCCCCACCATCAACACCTGTCCGGACAGGGGCCGCGGCGCGGGAGGCCCGGGGTCCGGCGCCCCATCCCCGAAGAGCGGCACGCACACCACCTGCGAGGCGGAGAGCCCGTGCCGCAGGTACTCCTCGCGCATGGCCCGGCTGCCCACCAACACCGTGCCGTACCGGCGGGCGAGCGCGAGGCGGCGCTGCTGGTAGCGGTACTCGCGCAGGGCGGTGAGCGGGCTGCGTCCACCACAGCGGCGCGGCAGGTAGTGCACGAGGCACCCGGGGCCGAGCACGCGCTCGCAGGGCACGGGCCGGGGGAAGGCATGCCGCTTCATCCCGCTGATGCACGTGCCGTAATAGGCGTGGAGGAAGAGCAGCGCCGGGTAGCGCTCCAGCAGTGCCTCCTCCAGGCGGAGATCCTGTACGCCGTGCTGATAGACGCGCTCGGGCCGCCACGCCGCCACGGCCTCGAGCGCGCCCTGGCGTCCGAGCGCGGCGGTGCTCCACACGGGAATGCCGAGCCCCTCGTCGAGGCGCGCCTGCCCGGGAGCGGCGTCGTGCTCGACGAGGAGCGCGGGCGAGTGGCCCCGGGCCTGGAGGAGCGGCAGCAGCGTGCGCAGGTGGGACTCCACCCCGCCCACCACGGCGCGGTGCCGCGCGACGAGCAGGAGACGCAGACCGTGGCTCATACCGTCCCGGAGGGCTTGGAGGGAGACAGGCGCGCGGTGAGGGCGTTCCACCGGGGCCGCACGTAGGACTCCAGCGGCGCGACGAAGGCCACGGGGCCCACAAGGAAGCCGTACAGCAGCGCGGCGGCGATGCCCACCGTGAGGAAGCCCACCAGGTGCCCCGGGGCCCACGCGAGCGACAGCAGCGTGGCGAGCACCAGCGTCACCCCGGTGCGCCAGAACCAGGGGAAGAGCGGCCGGAGCAGCTGCCTCAGGGGAATGCCGGAGTGACGCGCGAGCGCACGCAGGTGGCTCGGGAGGCTCACCAGCACCAGGCCCGCGAGCGTGCCGAACGGCGCGCCGATGAAACCGAAGAGCCACAGGCCCACCGCGCCCACCCCGAGGGCCACCACCCCATCGGCCAGCGAGGTGAGAGCGATGCGGCGCTCGTCCCCGAAGGCGAAGGTGGCCATGGCGGTGGCACCGCTCCAGTGGCGCAGCAGCATGTTGAGGCCGATGAGCCCGGAGACGCCGAGCCCCAGGTACTTGTCCGGACCCACCCACCAGCCCACGAAGGCGCCATTGGCGGCCACCACGCCGGTGGTGAGCAGGCCGCTGATGAGCAGCGAGGCCTGCACGAGGCTGGTGCACACCTGCAGCAGGCGCTCGCGGGACTCGCCCGTGCGCATCTGGCTGAGGCCGGGCAGCGCGGCGTTGACGAGCATGCGCGGCTGGTGGATGAGGATGGACACCGCCTTGGACGTGCACGCGTAGGCGACGGTGGCCTCGGGGCCGAGCAGCTTGCCCACCAGCAGCAGGTCCGTCCCGGTGAGGAGCACGGTGGCCAGCTGGTTGACGGTGACCCACGCGCCCCGGTGCAACCAGCCGAACACCTCGGCGCGCTCGAGCCGGGGCAACCGCCGGGGCAGCACGTGCCGGTGGCGCCACACGAGCCGCACGCCCGCCAGCGCCGCCTGGAGCAGTTGCTGGACGATCCACCCCCACGCGAGCGACACCACGCCATGGCCGAGCAGCACCAGCCCCACCGTGGTGCCCGTACCCGCCACCCAGCCCACCATCTGCGCGCCGGAGAGCCAGGCCAGGTCCTGCAGGCCCTCGATGAGCGCGGACAACATGCGCAGCGGATAGAGGAGGACGAACGCGAGCAGCGTGGGGCCGAGGGCCGGGCGCAGGGCCTCCCAGTCCGCGGGCAGCAGCCACCACAGGCCGAGCGCCGCCGCGCCCACGAGCAGCGACTGCATCAACGCCAGGCGCAGGGTGAAGCCCACCAGCCGCGGCGTGGCCTCGGCGCCGTCCGCGCGGCCCGTGGTGCTGGCGACCTCGCGGGGCACCAGGGCGATGACGCCCACGTCCAGCAGCAGCAGCCAGTTGAGCAGCTGGAAGCCGACGATCCACAGGCCGTACTGCTCGGAACCGAGACGCTCCAGCAGGAATCGGGTCAGGAAGAGCCCGACCCCCATGGTGAGGAGCTGGTAGGCGTAACCCACCCCCATGCCACGGAGGTAGCGGCGTGTTCGGCTCATAGAAGAACGCTCTATCCTGCCATCGCCCGCGCCGGGAGTGCTCCCGCTCCACCTGGAAAGACGCCGGACCCCCGCCTCCCGGGCAACCAGGCTGTCCCATGGGCCTGTTCCCCACCCCGCATGGATGAATCGGCGCCTTGACCCGGCCGGTCCACCTCTGGTGGGTTGCGCCGGGTGCGGTGGCTCTTCCTCAGTCCGGTGGGCGTGGTGGGTGGAGCGGAGCGGACGCTCCTGGACCTGCTGGATTGTCTGCGCCGTGCCCCCGAGGCGCCCTGGCTCGGCCTCATCGCCGGAGCGGAGGGGCCCCTGACGGAGCAGGCCCGGGCCCTGGGCGTGGAGACGCTCGCCCTGCCCCTGTCCGCCGCGCTCGCCTCGCTGGGGGACTCGCAGTTGCGCGGCGCGGGAGTCGGACGCGCCCTGCGCTTCGGCACCTCGCTGGCCCGCGCCACCCCGGCCGCGGCGGCCCACCTGCTCGCCCTGCAACGCGCCCTGCGGCGCTTCCGCCCCACGCTCGTCCACTCCAACGGCCTCAAGACGCACCTGCTCTCCGCGCTCTGCGCCCCGGGCGCTCCCGTGGTGTGGCACCTCCATGACTTCCTCGGCGAGCGGCCCCTGCTGCGGCGCGTGCTGCGTCTGGCCGGGGTGCGCGCGGCGGCGGCCATCGCCAACTCGGAAGCAGTGGCCGAGGACGCCCGGCACGTGCTCGGCCACGTCCCCGTGCACCCGGTGCACAACGGCGTGGACACGGTGCGCTTCTCTCCCGGCCCCGCCCCCGGTGGATGGTTGGACACGCTCGCGGGCCTGCCCCCGGCGCCCGAGGGCACGGTGCGGCTCGGGCTGGTGGCCACCTACGCGCGCTGGAAGGGACAGGAGGTGTTCCTCCAGGCGGCGGCGCGCCTGCGGGCCCTGCACCCCTCGCACGCGGTGCGCTTCTACGTGGTGGGCAGCCCCGTGTACCGCACGCCCGGCTCGCAGTATTCGGAGGCGGAGCTGCGCGCCACCGCGTACGCGCTGGGCCTGGAGGCGCACGTGGGCTTCATCCCCTTCCAGTCCGAGCCCGCCCCCATCTACCGGGCGCTCGACGGCGTGGTGCACGCCAGCACGCGGCCGGAGCCTTTCGGAATGACCATCGTCGAGGCCATGTCCTGCGCCCGGGCGGTGGTGGTGTCCGCGGCGGGCGGGGCGGCGGAGCTCGTCCGCTCCGGGCACGACGCCCTGGCCTTCACCCCCGGGGACGTGGAGGGGCTCGCCGGGGCGATGGCGCGGCTCGTCCGGGAGCCGGAGCTGCGCGCACGGCTGGGACAGGAGGCACGGCGCTCGGTGCTCGCCCGCTTCACCCGCGAGCGCTACGCCGCGCAGGTGCGGGACGTCTACGCGCGGGTGCTGGGAGGGCGGACATGAGCGGACGGGACGCGGACGCGCCCGGCATCTCCTGGCACCTGCTCACCGGCGAGTTCCCCCCTCGGCCCGGCGGGGTGAGCGACTACACGTGGCAGGTGGCCGAGGGGCTCGCACGCGAGGGCCGCACCGTGCATGTCTGGGCACCGGGAGAGCCACGGGAGACGCTGGCCCCCGAGGGCGTCACCGTGCACCGGTTGCCCGAGGGGTACGCCGTGCGCGGCCTGCAACGGCTGGAGCACGCGCTGAATCAACTGCCCGGACCGAAACGGCTGGTGGTGCAGTACGTGCCCCACGCCTTCGGCTACAAGGCGATGAACGTCCCCTTCGCGCTGTGGCTCGCGTCGCGCCGGAAGGACGAGGTGTGGATGTTCTTCCACGAGGTCTGCTTCCCCTGGGGCTGGAAGCTGCCATGGCGCCACAACGTGCTGGGCGCCGTCACCCGGGCCATGGCGGCGATCGTCCTCGCACGAGCGGACCGCGTCTTCGTGTCCACGCCGTGGTGGAACAGGCTCCTCCACGCACCGCCTCGCCGGGTGCCCATCGAATGGCTGCCCGTGCCGAGCAACCTGCCCACGCAACCCTCCGCGAGCGCCGTGGAGTCCCGCCGCGCCGCGCTGCGCCCCGGCCCGGACACGGTGCTCATCGGCCACCTGGGCACGTACGGAGCGCTCATCACGGGCCTGTTGGAGGAGGTGCTGCCCGCGCTGCTGCGCCAGGACGCACGCCGCCAGGTGGTGCTGGCGGGCCGGGGCAGCACGCACTTCGCCACGCACCTCACGGGCCGCCACCCGGAGCTCGCCGGACGCGTGCGGGCGCTGGGAGGCCTGCCTGGGGACGAGCTCGCCGCCACGTTGAAGGCCTGCGACGTGCTGGTGCAGCCCTTCCCCGATGGGCTCAGCACGCGCCGGGGCAGCGCCATGGCGGGGTTGGGGCTGGGCATGCCGCTGGTGTCCAACGCGGGCCCCGCCACTGAAGCGCCCTGGCGGGACTCCGGCGCGCTCGCCCTGGCCCCCGAGCCCACGGCCGCCTCCGTCCTCGAAACGGCCGAGGCCCTGTTGTCAACCCCGGCGTCCTGGCCCGCCCTGGGCCGGCGCGCGGCCGATTTCTACATGGAGAACTTCTCGCTCGCGCATACGCTGGACGTGCTGCGGGACCGCGTCCGCGCGCGCGGGGTGGAGGACACGTGAGCGACACCGGCATTCCCTTGCGTCTGGCGTTGCTGATGGACCCGCTCGACGAGGGCTGGCCGAGCATGGACCTCGCGGGCGAGGCGCTGCACGAGCAGTTCCACGGCCCGCTGGCGGACCGGGTATGGGTGACGTCGGTGCGTCCGAAGCTGGTGCCCGTGGCGCGGCGGCTGCCCGTGCTGCGCGAGCGCCGGGACGCGCTCAACGTGGACCGGGTGCTGACGCGCTTCCTCACCTACCCGGCCCGGGTGGCGCTGCGCACGCGCGGCCAGGACGCCTGGCACGTGGTGGACCACACGTACGCGCAGCTCGTGCACACGCTGCCGCCCGGGCGCGCGGGCGTGTACTGCCATGACCTGGATGCCTTCCGCAGCATCCTGGAGCCATGGAGGGAGCCGCGGCCGGCGTGGTTCCGGGCCATGGCCTGGGCGGCGCTGAAGGGGCTGCAACGGGCGGCGGTGGTGTTCCACGGCACCCTCGCGGTGCGCGACGAGTTGCTGCGCCACGGCGTGGTGCCTCCGGAGCGGCTGGTGCACGCCCCCCTGGGCGTCTCATCCGAATACGGGCCCGAGCCCGTCCCCGGAGACACCAGCGACGAGGTGCTGCGTCCCCTCGGTGGCCGGCCCTACGTGTTGCACGTGGGCAGCGGGATTCCGCGCAAGCGCCTGGACGTGCTCTTCGAGGTCTTCGCGGCGCTGCGACGCCAGCACCCGGAGCTGCGGCTGGTGCAGCAGGGCGCGGTGCTCGACGACGCGCAGCGGGCGCGGGTGGCGCGGCTCGGCATCGGGGACGCGCTGCTCCAACCGCCGAAGCTGGACCGGGCGACGCTCGCGGGGCTGTACCGGAAGGCGCGGGCCGTGCTGGTGACGAGCGAGGCCGAGGGCTTCGGGCTGCCCGTCATCGAGGCCCTGGCCTGCGGGACGCCCGTGGTGGCGAGCGAGCTGCCCGTGCTGCGCGAGGTGGGCGGAGACGCCATCCGCTACGCGCCAGTGGGAGACGTCGGCGCCTGGACGGAGGCGGTGCACGGGCTGCTGGAGTCACCGGAGCCCGGCGCGGCCCGGAGCCAGCGCATCGCCCGCGGGTGCGGCTACTCCTGGACGAACCACGCGCGCATCATCCTCGACACCTACCAGCGGCTCACGGCGTCCTCCAGCCGTTGACTCCGGCCGGAGGAAGCTCCTGCTCGACCAGCGCGGCGAAGCCATCGAAGCAGCGCGAGGCCTCGAAACGCTCCCGCACCATCCGCCGCCCCTGACGGGCCAGGGCGAGGAACCGCTCGGGCTCGTCCATGACGCGGGCCAGGGCATCGGCGAGCGCGCGGGGTGAGCGCACCGGAACGCTGAGGCCCGTCTCTCCGTCGCGGATCGTCTCCCGCAGCCCGCCCACGGCGGTGGCCACCACGGGCACCTCACACGCCAGCGCCTCGAGCGGAGAGAAGCCGAGCCCCTCCTCCAGCGACACCTGCGCGCACACGTCCGAGGCCTGGTAGTACGCGGGCAGCTCGTGCACGGGGTCCACCGCGTCCCGGGTGAGGGTGCAAGCCCCCAGGCCCCGCTCGAGGGCGAGCTGCTTCAGCCGCTGGTGCCCACCGCTCAGGTTGAGCATCCAGAAGGAGCGCCCCGAGGCCCGCAGCAGGGCGCAGGCCTCCAGGAGCGACTCGGTGTCCTTCTCCGGAGCCACGCGGCTGGAGAAGAAGATGAGGAAGCCGTCCTCGGGCAGGCCGAGCTTCCCGCGCAGCCGCCGCTTCTCCTCGGGCGGCACCGGCCGGAAGCGCGAGGTGTCCACGCCGTACAGCGGCACCACGCGCACCTTCTCCCGGTACCCGTACGACACCTGGCCGCCCAGGTAGTCACTGAGGACGAGGTAGCGGTGGCCCAGCAGCGCGTTGCCGGCGCGCGCCGCCTCCAACAACGTGCGCCCGGCGAGGTAGGCCGGAAGCCCCAGCTCGCCCCGCTCATAGCGGCAGTGGAAGTAGGCGATGTTGGGGCTGCAGATGAGCATGAAGGTGGGCACCCGCGTGAGGCCCCGGCAGGCATTGGCGGCCAGGGAGGCCACGCCCGCGTTCTGCGCCAGCACGGCATCCAATTCCGCGCGGTGGCGCACGAGCCACGCACCCGCGAACGCGGCGAAGGCCACGCGTCCGGCCGGGCCCTCGATGATGCGGACGGGCTCGGGGCCCTCGTCCTTCCAGTTGATGGTGCGCGGCCCGAAGGCGGGACGCAGCAACAATGTCAGCTCGAAGCGCTGCTTCAGCCCCGTCACCAGCCGCACATCGGTGCCGCTCTCGCAGATGAACACCAGCCGGCGGCGGGGGCCGGCGGAGCCGGACGCGCTCACGTGATTCCTCCCAGGGGGACGCTCTCGACGCAGGAGACGAACCGCTCGGCCATGGACCGCCAGTGCTCGCGGCGCAGCAGCCCGGAGACGGCGGGCAGCTCGGCACGGACGGACTCGCGCCGGGAGGCCCAGCCCGAGAGCGCGTCGGCCAGCGCGGAAGCACCCTCCGGATCCTCCAGCAGCAGCGGGCGCAACGAGGGCGGGTAGCGCTCGGCCACGCCCGCGCTCCGGCTGACGAAGGCGGGCAGGCCCGTGCACAGGGCCTCGACGACGCCCAGCCCATAGGACTCGTAGCGCGTGGGGGCCACCAGCGCGTCGCACCCGGCCAGCAGGCGCGCCACGTCGGAGCGGAAGCCGAGGAACTGGATGGACGAGAGCCCCGCCGCACGCGCCCGCTCGCGCCAGGCCGGCAGCTCCGCCCCGCTCCCCATCACCACCAACACCCCATCCCAGGAGCCCCTCCGGTGCAGCTCGGCCCAGGCCTTGTAGACGGTGTCGAAGCCCTTGCGCTTGTCCCCGAGCGCGCCCACGAAGGCCACCACCGGCTGCTCCGGACGCCAGCCCTGCCCGGCGCGCACCGCCTCGCGCTCGGAGGTGGAGGGAGAACGGAAACGCTCGCCCTCGATGCCACAGTAGACGACGCGGATGCGTGCGGCCGGAACGCCCAGGCGCCGCAGGTCCTCCGCCGTCCGGTGGGAGTTGGCGATGAGGAGGCGCGCGCGGGAGAAGGCGGCGCGCTCGGCACGCAGGTAGCCCTCGTGGACGAACCTCCGGGCGAGCGGGCGCCAGCCCCGGGCCTCGAAGTCGGGCGTGTACGCCGCGTGGACGTAGTGCACCCAGTTGACGTCGCCCCAGAGGCAGTTGCCACCGTTCACCACCACGCGAGCCCCGCGCGCGCTCAGGCGGCGGGCCCAGAAGCGGCCGACGGCGTCCAACACGGGAGAGCCCAGGGCCACCGAGCCCGCGGGCTTGGGCGCGGCGTGCCAGTGCGTGCCCGCCAACGACAGGAGCTCCTCGGAGACGGAGTGGGCCACCACATGCACCTCGTCACCGCGGCGCGAGAGGTACTCGGCCAGCGCGAGATGCGCGCGGTCCATGGCGCCGCGCCGCCCCACGTCCCCTGTCACCAGCAGCCACGTCCCCACCGTCTACCTCGCGTGATGAACCGCCCCTGCCTACCCGCCACGCTCCTGGACGTCTACCAGGGATGACAGCCCGCCGGCCGTCCTTTCCGGTGATTCCAGCCTGCTGGAGGGGGCCGCGGGCGAGGGCTTCACGGCCACGGCGCGGGCCACGGGCACGGGGCGCCGGGTTCCCACGACGATGCCCATCCACAACAGCAGCAGGGCGGTGCCCGGAATGGAGGAGAGCAGGCCCGTGCCCATCATGGCCGTCCCCCACATCACCAGCACCATGGCCCACATCATCCGCTCGGCCACGAGTGAGCCGCCCTTGCGACGCGGCGGCAACCGGGTGAAGAGCCAGCCGAGGAAGAGAATCCACAGCACCAGTCCGATGAGGCCCTGCTCCATCGCGAGGCGGCCGAACTCGTTCTCCAGGCCATGCTGGGGCCTGGCGAGGTCCAGCAGGAAGAAGGGGATGCTCGTCCCGCCCGCGCTGCCCAGCCCGTTGCCCAGCGGGTACTGGGTGAGGACGTCGAGCATGCTGGTGTTCACGCTCCAGGACACGCGCTCGGTGACGTAGTCGGTGTCCTCCAGCGTGAGGAAGCGCTGGAAGCGGGGGTTGCTCAGGACGACGACACCCACCACCACCGCCAGCGCGCCGATGCTCGCCAGCATCCGCCACGACAGGCCCACGACGAGCAGCACCAGCCCGAGGATGCCCACGAGCTGCACCACCGGGCTGCGCGCCGCGCACAGGAAGATGCCCAGCAGGCTGGCCACCAGCACCACCACCGTGAGGACGCGGCTGGAGGGCCGGCGCTGCCAGCGGCGCACCAGCAGCGGCAGCGACAGCAGCATGGTGCCCCCGTACGCGTGCCCGGTGTTGAAGATGGCGGGGATGCGCAGCGCCCGCTCCGCGCCCACGTCGTTGGACATGTAGAGCAGATAGGTGACGGCGTTGCGCGGGAAGAACGCCTCCACCCCCAGGCGCAGCTCCAGCAGGGCGAAGAGGAAGGCCACGAGGTTGAGCCACAGCACCCACTCGCCCAGCGAGTCCACCTCCTCCCCGGTCAGCTGCGCGCCCATGGCAATCAATGGCAGCAACAGAATGGCCACCCGCAGGCCCACCAACTGGATGAAGAAGTGCTGCGAGTCGAAGAGCGGCGACAGCACCAGGGTGAACAGCGGCCACACCATCAGCACGCGCACCCAGAGCCGCAGCACCTGGCCATCATGGCCGTAGCGCATCTTCCGCTTCCGGCGCAGGAGGATGGCCACGTAGAGGCCCGCCACGGCGCCGTCGAACATGAAGTGCGAGAACCCATCCGGGAAGCGGGCCCGGAGGATGCCGTAGAAGTAGCCCACCAGCAGCACCGCGCCCAGCCCGTGGCCGAGGCTCCGCCGCGTGGCCAGCCACGCCCCGGCGATGGACAGGAGCGTCAGGAGGAGGCCGATCATCCCCTCGCCCTCCGCGCGGCCAGGACCTCCCGGTAGAGGGAGAGCACACGCTCGCCCATGCGGGCCTGGGTGAACTCGGCCAGCACGCGCGCGCGGCCCGCCTCGCCCCAGGCCTTCCGTTGCTCCGGGTGCGCCAGCATCCGCCGCATGGCCGCGGCCAGCGCCGCCTCGTCTCCCGGTGGCACCGTGAGGCCACTCTCCTCGTGGCGGCTGACGAAGGGCACGCCCGAGTCCAGCGCGGTGTTGATGACGGGCAGCCCACACACCAGGGCCTCCAGCTGCACCAGCGCGAAGGCCTCGGCGCGGGTGACGGAGGAGAGCACGAAGGCATCACACGCGAAGTAGAGCGCGAGCAGCTCCTCGTCCCCCAGGTTCCCGAGGAAGTGCACGCGCCCGGCCACTCCGCACGCCCGGGCCAGCGCCTCCAGCTCCGCGCGCAGCGGCCCCTCGCCCACCAGCAGCAGGTGCGCGCCCTCCACCTCGCGCAGCGCGCGGATGGCGTGGTCGAAGCCCTTGTAATAGACGAGCCGCCCCACCCCCATCAGCAGCGGGGCCCCACCGTACCGGGCCCGCACGGCCGCGGCCGCCGCCTCGCGCGCGGGCGTGCGGACGAAGCTCGACACGTCGATGCCGAAGGGCACCACGTGGCACCGGTCGCGGTGCGGCCGCAGCGCCTCGGACGTCTCCACGTAGTGGGGCGAGCCCACCAGGATGGCATCCGCGCGCGCCAGCGCCCGCTGCATGAAGGGCCCGTACACCTTGAGCAGCCGTTTCTGGCGCACCACGTCGCTGTGGTAGGTGATGACGAGCCCGTGCCGCCTCGGCCGCACACTGCCCAGGTACCCCATCACCGCCATGGGGTGAGGGAAGTGCATGTGCAACAGCTCGTACCGGCGCCGCGACAGCTCCAGCGGCAGCGTGGGGTTGAGCGAGGTGGAGGCCACCTTCACCAGCTCGGCGCAGCGGGTGACGGGCACGCCGTGCACCACCTCGCGCACGGTGCGCGGCTCCGTGTTGGAGACGAGCACCTCCAGCTGCACGCGGCCCTTGAGCTCCTCGCACAGCCCCGACAGGTGCGTCTCCATGCCGCCCCGGTAGGGTGCGTAGTACTTGCCCAGCTGGAGGACCTTCATCACCGGTCGTCCTCAGGAGGTGGAGCGCTGCTCGTCCCGCTCGTTGCCGTAGCCCCGGTAGCCATAGCCTCCATAGCCGTAGCTGTCGGGCCCATACCTGCCGCCCTTGAGGTCCGCGTGGTTGAGCAGGGCGCCGATGACGCGGGCCTTCACGTCCCGCAGCGCGCGGATGGCCCGCTTCGCCTGCTCGCGCTGGGTGGTGCCCGCCTTGAGCACCAGCAGGATGCCGTCCGTCTGTTTGGAGAGGACGAGCGCGTCCGAGACGGGCCCCAGCGGCGGGCTGTCCAGCAGGACGCAGTCGAAGCGCTCGCGCAGCTTGCCGAGCAGCTCGGAGAAGGCGCGCGTGTGGAGCAGCTCCGCGGGGTTGGGCGGCAGCGGCCCGCAGGGCAGCACGAAGAGGTTGGGCACGTCCGTGGACTTGATGGCCCCATCCAGCGAGCCCTCGCCCACCACCAGCGAGCTGACGCCCCTGTCGTCGGGCACGCCGAAGGCCTTGTGCAGGCGCGGCCGGCGCATGTCCGTGTCCATGAGCAGCACGCGCGAGCCCGTCTGCGCCATCACCATGCCCAGGTTGATGACGACGGTGGACTTGCCCTCGGAGGGCCCGGCCGAGCTCACCACCACCGTGCGGAAGGGCTTGTCCGGCGACATGAAGAGCAGGTTGGTGCGGATGGCCCGGCACATCTCCGCCGCCTGCGAGCGCGGGTGGCGGTGGATGTACAGGTCCGCCGGTCCCCCGTCCTCGGGCTTCAGGGGAGGCATGGCGCCGATGAAGGCCAGCCCCAGCCGCTCCTCCACGTCCGCGCGGCTGGCCACGCTCGCGTCGAGCAGCTCCAGGCCCAGCGCCACCGCCACGCCGCCCATCAGCCCCAGCAGGAAGAAGAGCATGAAGGCGCTGCGCGTGTTGGGCCGCACCGGCACCGGGTTGGGCAGCGCCGCGTCCAGCACGCGCACGTTGCTGGTGCGCAGCTGGCCCGACAGCTCCAGCTCCTTGAAGCGCTTGAGGACCATGTCGTACAGCCGCTGGTCGTTCTCCGCCTCGCGCCGCAGCTTCTGGTAGGCGATCTCCTTCTCCGTCAGCGCGAAGGCCTCGGTCTTCGCCTGCTCCACCCGCTGCAGCAGCGTGCGCTCGTTGGCCTGGGCCGCCGCCAGCTGCGTCTCCGCGCCCTTCACCAGGTTCTCCAGGCTGCGCCGCAGCTCCTGCTGCAACACGGCCAGCTTCCCCTGGCACTCCTGCATCTTCGGGTGCTCCGGCAGGTAGCGCTCGGCCAGCTCCACGCAGCCGGTGCGCTGCTCCAGCACCTTGTTGCGCAGCTCGCGCAGGGCGCCCTCGTTGGCCTCCGGCAGCCCCTCGGCCCAGTGCTCCGCGTCGGGGCTCGCGCTCTTGCGCAGCTGGCGCATGGCGTCCACCCGCGCCTGCAGCGCCGCCATCTTCGTGCGCACGGCGATGAGCTCCGCCATGTAGCTGTCGTAGGCCAGCTTCGCCGTGCTCGGCTGCTGCTGCCCGTCCTTGCCCGGGGCGGACAGCGAGAGCACGTCCGCGCTGCGCTTGAACTTGTACAGGTCCAGCTCGCTGGTGCTGGCGCGCGAGCCCAGCTCGCCCATGCGCTCCTCGAGCCAGACGCTGGCGCCCTCGGTCGTCTTCAGACGGAGGGCGAGGTTCTCCGCGATGTAGGCGTCCGCGACCTCGTTGGCCAGCAGCGCCGCGCGCTTGGGGTCCACGTCCTCCACGGCGATGCGCACCACGCGCGAGTTGGTGGAGGGGATGACGGTGATGCGCGAGCGCACCATGGACACGGGGTCGGCCGCGGCCATGGCCTTCTTGCGCGCCTCCTCGTCCTGGATGCCCGCCACCCCGAGGAAGGCCGCGTCGTTGCGCAGGCCCAGCCGGTCCACCACGCGGGAGGCCACCGCGCGCGAGGTGATGACCTCGCTCTGCGTCTGGTAGTACTCCTTGTTCGCCCAGTAGTTGCCGCGCTCGTCGCCCATGACCTCCTTCACCTCGGTGTCCAGCACCCGGGGCGCGGCGACGTCGATGATGAGCGAGGTGTTGGCCGTGTAGATTTTCGGCTGGCGCAGGGTGTGGAACAGGCCCACCAGCATCACCCCGGCCATGACGCCGAGGATGAGCCACTTGCGGCGCCAGACGGCGTGGACGTATTGCATCACGTCCAGCGACGGCTCGGGGGCGTCGGGGGCTTCGTTCGAAGTCTCTTCCACAGCGGGTCAGACTGCCCCGGGGAGCCTGGGGGGTCAATCTTCGCGGACTCGCTCGCAAGCCCTCCTGCCACGCGGTGCACACGTGCACGAGCACCCGCGCCCGGCGTGTGGTAGTCACCCGGGCGTGAGCCAGTCCCTCTCGTTCGTCATTCCCTTCACCCCCGCGTCCGCCGCGGACGCCTCCCGCTTCGCCCACAACCTCGCCGCGCGCGGCACCGAGGTCATCCTCGCCGGGGACGGGCCGGTGGACGCGCCCGCGAGGCCCCACGTGCATGTGCTCTCCGGGCTGACTGGAAAGGGAGCGGCCATCCGGGCGGCGCTCGGCCGGGTGACGGGGGACATCACCGTCCTGCAGGACGCGGACGCGGCGTACTCGCTGGAGGCCTGCGAGGCGCTGTGCCGGCCCATCCGCGAGGACGCGGCGGACGCCGTCTTCGGCAGCCGGCGGGTGCCGAAGCTGGACGCGGAGCAGCTGGCGGACAAGGCCCTGGGGCATGTCACCCGCTTCGTCACGGACGTGTCGCTGGAGGATCCGCTCTGCGGCCAGCGCGCCTTCCGCACCGAGGCCCTCAAGTCCGTGTCGCTCACCAGCGACGACGAGTCGGTGGACGCGGAGATCGTCGTGAAGCTGTCGGCGCAGCTCTACCGGCTGGCGGAAGTGCCGGTGACGCTGGACGCGGCGCCCCGGCGGCCGCTGGGCGCGCAGCTGGCGCGGCTGCGCACGCTCATGCGCTACGCCACGGTGCAGAACGACGCGGACAACCAGCACGAGGGCTACACCACGCTGGAGCGCATGGACGGCGCCAACAACTACAACGCGTGGCTGGGCCAGCGCTTCCGCGAGCACCTGGGCCGCCGGGTGCTGGAGATCGGCGCTGGCATCGGCACCATCACCGAGAAGCTGGAGCCGGGGCTGGAGCTGCTCATCGCGCTCGAGGTGGACCGCTTCTACGTGGACCGGCTGAAGAACAAGTTCCGGGGCCGGCCGCACGTGCGCCCGTACCTGTCGGACGTGGCGCTCGCGGACTGGGAGTCGCTCAAGGCCGAGCGGCTGGACACCATCGTGCTGTCCAACGTGCTGGAGCACATTCCGGACGATGCCTCGGCGGTGCGCCGCTTCCGGCAGATTCTGCCCGTGGGCGGCAAGGTGGTGGTGCTGGTGCCGGCGCTGCCGCAGCTCTTCGGCTCCATCGACGAGGCGGTGGGGCACCACCGGCGCTACACGCCCGAGGCCCTGCGCCAGGTGCTGGAGGGCAACGGCTTCCAGGTGGACACGCTCGAGTGGATGAACCTGGTGGGCATTCCGGGCTGGTTCATGAACAGCCGGGTGATGCGCCGCCGCTCGGTGCCGAAGCTGCAGCTCAAGGTGTACGACCGGATCGCTCCGCTCTTGGCGAAGGCCGAGAGTCAGGTGAAGCTGCCGGTGGGAATGAGCCTCTTCGCGGTGGCGCGCGCCACTGGAGGTGCCGAGTGAAGAAGATCGAAGCCATCATCAAGCCGTTCAAGCTGGACGACGTGAAGGACGCCCTCCACGAGGTGGGCGTGCACGGACTGACGGCGGTGGAGGTGAAGGGCTTCGGCCGGCAGAAGGGCCACACGGAGCTCTACAAGGGCGCCGAGTACGTGGTGGACTTCCTGCCCAAGGTGAAGGTGGAGGTGGTGGTGGACGACGAGATGGTGACGCGCGTGGTGGACGCCATCGTGCGCGCGGCCCGCTCGGGCGCCGAGGGGAAGATTGGAGACGGGAAGATCTTCGTCCTGCCGGTGGACGAGGCCGTGCGCATCCGCACGGGGGAACGGGGCAGCGACGCGCTGTGAGGTACGCGGTACTCGTAGCGCTGTACGTGCTGCTGTTCCCGTACCACCCGGGCCTGCGCTCGCCCAACGAGCTGTGCCGGCTGTGGCAGACGCGCGCGCTGGTGGAGTACGGGACGCTGGACATCAACCGGGCGCTGAAGGACTTCGGTTACGTCGGGGACCTGTCGGTGAAGGACGGGAAGTACTACCCGTCCAAGGCGCCGCTGCTGTCCTTCGCCGCGGTGCCGGTGTACGCGGCGCTGCGGGCGTGGAGCGGCGGCTTCCTGTACGCGGTGCGCGAGGTGCCGCTCGTCTTCTTCAGCCGGTTGTTCCTCACGGTGCTGCCCACGCTGGGGATGTTGTGGCTGGTGCGCCGCTTCCTGGTCGCCTACGTGTCCGCGGCGGTGGCGGACGCGGTGACGGTGACGTACGGGTTGGGCTCGCTGGCGTTCAGCTATTCGCTGCTCTTCATGAGCCACCAGACGACGGCGGTGCTGCTGTTCGGCGGCTTCTACGCGCTGTGGCGGCTGGCGCGCGGCGAGTGGCGTGAGCGGGGCTACCTCGTGGCCGGGGCCTGCGCGGGCGCCACGGTGGCCGCCGAGTACACCGGTGCGCTGGGTGTGCTCGGGTTGATGCTGTACGCGGTGCTGACGGTGCTGTGGCGCGAGGAGCCGATGCGCGCGCGGTGGGTGCGCCTGGGCCGGGGCGTGGGGCTGGCCACGCTGGGGGCGCTGCCCTTCGTGGTGGGGCTGATGCTGTACCACCAGGCGGCCTTCGGGCACCCGCTGGAGACCGGGTACAAGCACCTCAACGACGCGGCCTACCAGCCGTGGCACCTGGGCGGCTTCCTGGGCATCCGCTACCCGGACCCGAGGGCCTTCGCCCTGTCCTTCTTCTCGCCGCTGCGCGGGCTGTTCACCCTGTCGCCCTTCCTGCTGCTCGCGCTCCCGGGAGTCTGGGTGCTGCGGCGCGAGGCCCGTGGCAACGGGGAGATGCGGGCGCACCTGTGGCTCGTGGTGGCGCTGCTCGCCGGGTACACGTACTTCACGTCCTCCTTCTCGTATGACTCGTGGGGCTGGACGACAGGGCCTCGTCACCTGACGGGGCTGGTGCCCTTCCTGCTGCTGCCCGCGGCCCTGGTGCTGGAGCGGTTGAGGACCTCGGGCCCCCCGGTGCTCGCGGGCGCGGCCGCGGCGCTGTGCACCGCCTCCATCGTGTTCACGGGCCTGGCCACCTTCGTCAACTACGTGCCCGATGACGTGTCCAACGTGGTGCTCGGACTGGCCGTGCCCCTGTTGAAGGCGGGTTATCAGCCTCCGAATGCGCTCAACGTCCTCGGCATCTCCAACCCGGAGGCCGGCGTGCTGCTGCTGGGCCTGCTGCTCGGCCTGGCGGTCTGGGTGTTCGCGCGGTTGGGGCTGAGCGGGACGGGGAGAGCGGCCATCCTGCCGCTGCTCGCGGGACTGGCGACGCTGGCGCTGCTGGTGGGCGTGCAGGCCGCGACGGTGAAGCACCATGACGCGGATCGGGGCGCGGTGGGATTTCTCGAGAAGGTGTGGCTCGTGCCGCCGGGCCGCACCCTGGATTTCTAGCTCCGTGCTGACAACGTACCCAATTTCCCCTCGCCCTCCGGGAGAGGGAATATCCGGCCACTTCCCTGGATAGGGATTCGCTCCCATGACGCAGGCAGCCTCCTCACGTCTCTCGCGGTTCCGGATTCCGCCCCTGCTGCTGTTGCTCGCGGGCTTCTGGCTCACATTCCTCGCCACCTCCTCGGGAGGCTTCGAGAGCAGTGACGCCGAGCTGCGGCTCGCCTTCCGGATGCACCTGATGCACCGGTTCGTCGCCCTGGCCGTCTCGGGTACGCTGCTGGTGCTGACGGCCCTGCTCATGGGGCGGGCCTTCCGCCAGTGGCGGCGCGCCCCTCCGGCGCACGAGGGCGGTGAACTTTCACTGGCCGCTGACGTCCCGCCCAGCCGACACTGAACCCCCGGCCCCGCGCCGTCTTGTCCTCCCGAGGAGCCCCCCACGATGAAGACCCGTCTCGCCCTGCTGCTCTCCCTGTCCCTGGCCACCATGGCCCACGCCAACGACGAGACCGTCGCCGAGGTCTGGACGGCCAGGTGCAAGTCCTGCCATGGGCCGGATGGCAAGGCGCAGACCCAGATGGGGAAGAAGGAGGCCATCGTCGACATGTCCCAGCCGGCCTGGCAGCAGGCCCAGACGGACGCCGACATCCGCGAGGCCATCGCCGACGGCTCCCCGCGCAACAAGAAGATGAAGGCCTACAAGGACAAGCTGACCCCCCAGCAGATCGACGCCCTCGTCGCCTACATCCGCGGTTTCAAGAAGGGCTGATTCCCCTTCGGGCCAGGGGTGAATATCCCTGCCGCACGCGCCGTCCCCCGTGACAGGAGGTATTCCCCCATGCGTCTCTTCACCCTCGCCCTCGTTTCCCTGCTTGCTTTGGCCCGCCTCGCCAGCGCGCCGCTCCCGGCCCTGGCCGGCACCGAGGCCTGGCGCTCCGAGTCCGCGCTCCGGGACGGAGGCAGCGGGGATGACGACGACGACGACGATGATGACCAGGACGACGATGACGAGGATGTCCGGGCCCTGGGCTGAGTAGGAGGTTGTAGGCCCGGGAGCCGGAGTGCCTGTCGCCAACCGGCCTTCTCGCTCTTCCGTTGACCTACACGGGTCCGGCTCCTAATTACCGGGGGGGCGCTCCAGGTCGCCCCTCGGATGGACACTCCTTTGACGCAGAAGCTCGGTGGGGAGGCGCTCGGCGTACCTCCCGTGGCAGGGGACCCTTTCGCCCGGGTGCTGGAGTTGCTGCGCCCGGGGCAGCGCGTCCGCACGCAAGGCCTCCAGGGAGCCGCTCGGGGCCACGCGCTCGCCCGGCTGACGCGCACCCTGAAGGCGCCACTCGTCTGCATCGCCACGGACGAGGAGGCCGCGGATGCCCTCGCCAGTGACCTCGCCTTCTTCCTCGGGGGCAAGGGCACGCCCTTCGAGCCCCACGTCCTGCGCCTGCCAGCCGACGAGGTGCTCCCCTACGACGAGCTGTCCCCGGACGCGGACGCCGTCGCGGACCGGCTCGGCGCCCTCTTCCACCTGAGCCAGGGCACGCGCTTCCCCGCGCTCGTGCTGTCCATGCGCGGCCTGCTGCGCCGGGTGTTGCCCACGCAGGTGATGAAGGAGCTGTCCGAGCGCATCCGCGTGGGGCAGGACTTCGATCGCGACGAGTTGGCGCGGAAGCTCGCCAACATGGGCTACCAGAGCAGCCCGCTCGTGGAGGACCTGGGCACCTTCTCCGTGCGTGGCGGCCTCATCGACGTCTTCAGCCCGCTCTACGAGAAGCCCGTCCGCATCGAGTTCTTCGGCGACACCATCGAGTCCATCCGCGCGTTCGATCCGGAAACGCAGCGCACGGTGGACACGCTCGAGGAGATCATCCTCCTGCCGGCGCGCGAGGTCATCTTCTCCGAGCAGACGCGGGTACGCGCCGAGGCCGCGGCCCGCGAGGTGGCGGACCGCATCAATATGCCCACCACGAAGCTGCGCGAGCGGCTGGATGCCATCCGCGAGGGCCTGCCCGGCTTCGGCCTGGAGGGCCTGCTGCCCGGCTTCTTCGAGGGAGGCCTGGGCACGCTCTTCGACTACCTGCGCCAGTGGCACGCCGAGCCGCTCTTCTACCTGGACGACCCCATGGGGCTCGAGCGCGTGGCCGAGGAGCTGTGGGCGGAGGTGGAGCGCTCGGCCGCGGCCGCCGACGCGGAGCAGGAGCTCACCTATCCGCCGCTGGAGCACTTCCTGACGCGCGAGCAGGCGGAGCAGCAGCTGAAGGCCTTCCGCGTGATGGAGGGTGGAGGCCTGTCGCTCACCCAGGGCGAGGCGCCGCCGGTGCTCTTCCCCTTCGGCACGACGCAGGACGTGCGCGAGGCCATCCTGGCGCACCACGGTGAGGAGGGTGCGCTCACCCCGCTCATCGATCGGCTCCAGCGCTGGCGGGACACGCGGATTGCGTGTGCGGTGGCCTGCGGCAGCCTCAGCCAGGCGGACCGGCTCAAGCGCCTGCTGTTGGACCGGAACGTGATGGTGCGCGTGCACACGGAGCCGCTGGAGGACGCCTCCAAACTCTTCGAGCCCTCGGTGTACGCGCACCTCTTCACGGGCGAGGTGAGCCACGGCTTCGTGGATGGCGCGGGCGGCATCGCCGTGCTCTCGGACGAGGAGATCTTCGGAGCGCGGGCGCGCCGGAGGCAGAGACGCTCGAAGAGCCTGGATGCGTTCGCCTCGGGCTTCAAGGACCTGAAGGAAGGGGACATCATCGTCCACACCGACTTCGGACTGGGCCGGTACGCGGGCCTGACGAAGATGCAGGTGAACGGGGTGCCCGGGGACTTCCTCGTCCTGGAGTACGCGGGCAAGGACAAGATCTACCTCCCGGTGAGCCGCATGCGGCTCATCCAGAAGTTCACCGGTGGGGACCCCACCAAGGTGGCGCTGGACAAGCTGGGGACGACGTCCTGGGAGAAGACGAAGAAGCGGGTGAAGGAGCAGCTGCTGAAGATGGCGGCGGACCTGCTCACCATCGCGGCGGCGCGGCGGGCGCACGCGGGCCACGCCTTCAGCGCGCCGGACCGGTACTTCGCCCAGTTCGAGGCGGACTTCGAGTTCGAGGAGACGCCGGACCAGGCCAAGGCCATCGAGGACGTGCTCAACGACATGCAGAAGTCCGAGCCGATGGACCGGCTCGTCTGCGGTGACGTGGGCTACGGCAAGACGGAGGTGGCGATGCGCGCCGCCTTCAAGGCCACGCTGGACCGCAAGCAGGTGGCGGTGCTGGTGCCCACCACGGTGCTGGCGCAGCAGCACTACCTGTCCTTCAAGAAGCGCTTCAAGGACTACCCGGTGGTGGTGGACGTCATCTCGGGGATGAAGAAGCCCTCCGAGGTGCGGGAGATCCTCAAGCGCGCGAAGGAAGGCAAGGTGGACATCCTCATCGGCACGCACAAGCTGCTGGGTGGGGACGTGGCCTTCAAGGACCTGGGGCTGCTCGTGGTGGACGAGGAGCAGCGCTTCGGGGTGAAGCACAAGGAGCAGATCAAGAAGCTGCGCGCGCTGGTGGACGTGCTGACGCTGTCGGCGACGCCGATTCCGCGCACGTTGCACATGGCCATGTCGGGCGTGCGCGAGATGAGCATCATCGCCACGCCGCCGCAGGACCGGCGAGCCATCCGCACCTTCGTGTTGAAGTACGACGAGCAGACCATCAAGGAGGCCGTCGAGCGGGAGATCGCCCGTGGTGGCCAGGTCTTCTTCGTGCACAACCGGGTGGAGTCACTGCCCTCGATGGAGGAGACGCTCAAGCGGCTGCTGCCGAACGTCTCCGTGGGCGTGGCGCACGGGCAGATGGGCGAGGGCCAGCTCGAGAAGGCGATGCTGGAGTTCACCGAGAAGAAGCACCAGGTGTTGCTGTGCACCAGCATCATCGAGAGCGGCATCGACATCTCGAGCGCCAACACGATGATCGTCAACCGGGCGGACACGTTCGGCCTGGCGCAGCTCTACCAGTTGCGAGGGCGCGTGGGCCGCGCGAAGGAGCGTGCGTACGCGTACCTGCTGGTGCCGACGCGGCGGGTGGTGACGAAGGACGCGCAGCGGCGGCTGGAGGTGCTGCAGCGCTTCACCGAGCTGGGCGCGGGCTTCTCCATCGCGAGCCATGACCTGGAGATTCGCGGCGCGGGCAACCTGCTGGGCTCCGAGCAGTCGGGCTCCATCTCGGCGATTGGCTTCGACCTGTACGCGCAACTGCTGGAGGAAGCGGTGGCCGAGGTGCGGGGCGAGCCGCCGAAGGTGCAGATCGAGCCGGAGATCACGATGCCGATACCGGCGCTCATTCCGGACGACTACGTGCCGGACGTGCACCAGCGGCTGGTCTTCTACAAACGCTTCAGCCAGGCGAGCAATCCGGACGAGGTCCAGGACCTGCGCTCGGAGCTGGTGGACCGTTTCGGCGAGGCGCCGGACGAGGTGGACAACCTCTCGGAGCAGACGCTGCTGAAGATCGACATGAGAGATCTCCGGCTGCGTGCGCTGGAGGGAGGCCCGGGCCGGCTGGTGGTGACGCTGGGCGCGGACGCGCTGCTGGACGGGATGAAGGTGGCGGGCCTGGTGCAGCGCTCCAAGGGCGTCTACCGGCTCACCCCGGACATGAAGCTGGTGGTGAAGCTGGGCGCCGAGGTGCGGGGCCCATCGCTCATCGCCGAGGCCCGGAAGGTGCTGCGCGACCTCCACACCTGCGCACTGCCGGAGGCGTGACGGCTTGGAGGTACTGGGGCAGGATGCCAGCGCCTTCGGGCGCATGGCGCATCAGCAGCGGTAGGGCAAGGCGAGCCCTGACGAGGCTCCTCAGCAGTGGAGGCACACTTCGATGTCGGTGAAGATGATGCGGGTCCAACGGCTCGAGTTGACCCACTTTCGTGGCATCCGACACCTCACGCTCGACTTCCCCGAGAACGTGACAGTGCTCGTTGGGGTGAACGGAGCAGGCAAGACGTCGATTCTCGAAGCACTCCGTGCGTCCCTTGCGCCTCTATTACAGACGGTCAAGGTGATCAGCGGGAATAAGCTAGAGCTGCGACATGTGCTCCAGGAAAGTTATATCAACCAGGGTCTGCTAGACCGCGAGCTGTCACGCCACCTCCAGGAGAGTGATATCCAGGTTGGACAGAAGGCTTTATCTCTCGCTGTCGATGCGCGCACGGATGGTGGTGACTTGACATGGAGCATCAAAGGGCAAGCAACCTTCCCTGGAGAGATTGCGCTGGGCGGTAATTGGAACGAACTCGCCGGGCTTACCTCGAAGTTGGCTGCTGATGTGTCCGTTGAGCCGCTCACCGCAGTTCCGCTCGCCATCTACTATGCCGCCGGGCGCGGTGCGAATCGAGACGAGCCGCCCTCCAAAGAGGGAGACGTCCAGAATCAGCTCGCCGCTTACGAGCATGCTCTCACCGGGTCCGGTCTTTCCTCTGCTTCAGCTTTCGTTTCCTGGTTCCGACGGCGCGAGGACTATGAAAACGAAAAGCGGCTTGATGACGCAGCGTTCCGAGATTCTCAACTCCAGGCCGTGCGACGTGCTGTTGAGGAATTGTTGCCCGGATTCAGTGCCCCTCGTATACGACGGCAGCCCATGCACATGGTCGTCCGCAAGGGCGATACAGAAGTCGATATCAAGCATCTCTCGGATGGAGAGCGATACCTGCTGACCCTGGGCGCGGATATCGCCAGGCGGCTAGCCCTGGCCAACCCCGCAGCCGCTCGACCCGAGTTGTGCAGCGCGATCGTCCTCATCGATGAGATCGAGACGCATCTGCATCCCTCCTGGCAGCGCCGGGTCGTTCCAGCCCTGGCACGTACATTTCCCCATTGTCAGTTCATCATCACCACCCACTCACCGCAGGTATTGAGCGAAGTCCGTCCTGAGTGCATCTACCTTCTTCGTCATGAGGAGGGTGAGCTCCGCGCGATGCGTCCCGATGCCTCGTTCGGCCGCGATTCCAACCGCATCCTCGAAGACCTCATGGGTGTCGACGAGCGTCCGAGTGAGATCAAGCAGATGCTGAGCGACTACTTCCATCTGATCGATCAGGGAAGAATGGACGAAGCCCGCTCACTCCGGCAAGAGCTCGAATCGCGCATCGGCTCGGATGAGCCCGAGTTCACTCGAGCCGACGCCATCATACGCACCCGGGAGTTGCTCTCCCGATGAGACCTATCATCAAGGGCACCGAGCCAGCGGAGTTCGCGGCTTGGAAGAAGCGCAAAGCTACTCATAAGCAGCCTCCTTGGGATAGCACCGAGAAGGACTGGATGGAAGCCAGGTCCCAGGTCAAGGAAGCACTCCTGCACGAGCAGGGCTTCGTCTGCTGCTATTGCGAGCAGCGTATCGAGAGTACGAATTCGCATATCGAGCACCTGGAGTCACGCCACACTGCCCCGAAGCGCGTTTTCGACCACACCAATCTCCTGGCTTCCTGCACCAAGAAGAGCCACTGCGGCTCGCTCAAGGGAAGCAGTGCACTTCGAGTGCACCCGCTCATGCCGGATTGCCGGGAGCACTTCGTCTTCACCAGCAATGGGAACGTACGGCCCACGGACAATCCAGCGCGCCGGTCGATGGCCGAAGAAGCCATCAATGTCCTGGGACTGGGCATCAGCACGCTGAATGCTCAGCGAAAAAGCGCCATTACCGGTTTCACCCAGGCATTGAACGGCATGGATCCAGAGCAAGCACGCGAGGCCCTGTCGCACATCGATACACGTGATGAGCAAGGGCGGAATGTGCCCTTCGCGAGCGCAATCCTCTCTGTGTTCCCGTTCCGCCCACCTGCACCCGCCACTCCCAACACGTCCTCGGACTGAGATAACCCAGGGGCACCCTCCGGGCGCGGTCTCGCCAGAGTTGGTCGGGTAGACCGGGGAGTTACCTCCCCGGCCCCCCACGGATCCGGACGTGCGGAATTCCCGCATCCGGCTCTTCGGCTCATGGACTCACTGCGAGCGGAAGCCCATCTCGCACCCTGCGCTGGACGAGCTCGCTTCTCTCGCCAGCTTCGCTATCCGCTGGAGTTTCGTTGGTACGGTTGTAGGGCTCGGCGTCCCCGCCATCTTTCCCTCCCTCGGTTCCATGTTCCGGTGCCCCCTTCCCTCCACGGGGTCCGCCCGGGTGCGTTCCCCCGCTTCCTCGGTATTACGAGGCACTCCGACTTCCTGACGACCCTCCCGCCCGGCTTCGTTTCCTTCACCGGCGCGGTACCACCGCCTCCCGTCCTTCGCTCCCCAGGGAGTCGGGTGCTCATCTCCCTCGGGCCTGGGCTTTTCTCCGGTTGCCCTCCGGCCTCTTGACGTGGAGTCGTCAGGACCTCCCAGGTTCCTGGAGAACCCTCTTGTGCACGTGCCCCGCTCTTCGACCCCGGCGAGATTTCAGGGCCTGGCCGATTGCTGCCCTGCAATGCTGCCTTCCGTTGTTGGAACGACGTCGGCTCTCGCGACGAATCCAAGCTTTCGGGGCTCAATCACGCGGCCCGCACACTCGCTGTCTACGCTTCGCGGCCCGGGTCTCCCCGGCACCACGCAAGACTCGCTTCCGGCTGGCGGCCTCCTTTGCCGGGCGGGGTTTGAACCCGCAGGGTCCCTTCGTGAAGTTTCCGCTCCTACATCGCTTCCTCCTCACCCAGGCTTCGCCTGGCGCACTCCTACTGTTGGACAAGTTCGCGCAATGCGCGACCGGAGGCGGAGGTCACGAAGGTCGCCGCGGGCACGGTCCGCCCCAGTTCCTCCGGGTTGAGGCGGAACCAGCGCGCCACGAGCAGCACCTCCTGCGCCTCGTGGGCCCGCAGGCCGATCGTCGCCGGCTCCGGCCGCTCGAAGACCTCGCCCACCGTCGCCTCCAGGGCGAGCCGCTCGTGCGGCGTGCGCGGAGCGGCGGACTCGGCGCGCACGCTCCCCCGGCGGATGACGTAGGCACGGTCCTCCCCCTCATGTCCGGGCACCGTGTACACGAAGGACAGCCGCTCCACGAACCGGCCAATCTCGAGCAACTCGGCCTGCACCCGCTCCAGCGTCTCCGCCCGGTCCCTCAGCTCGGCGGCGTACTCGAACTGGAGGCGCCGGGACGCCATGCTCATCCGCTCGCGCAACAGGGCCAGGGGCTGGTCCGTCAGCCCATTCAGGAAGTCCCGGGTCTGATCGATGCGCGCCATGTACTCGGTGCGCGTGCAGCCCCCGGCACACGGCGACAGGCAGCGCCCCACCTGGCCTCGCATGCAGCGCGGATCCTCCTTCAACCGGAAGAGCTCGATCTGATCCGCCAGCCGCATGGGCGTGTCCGAGGAGCAGTCGCGCAACTCCAGCAGATCACCCACCGCCCGGACCGCCGCGGTGGCACCCTGCCGGCCTCGAAGCGGACCGAAGTACTCGGCCCCATCGTTGATGACGTGGCCCACCACCAGCAGCCGAGGCACGGGCTCGCGGGTCAGCTTGATGAAGCACAGCGAGTTGTCCCGCTTGTGCTGCACGTTGAACGGGGGCCGCCAGCGCTTGATGTGCCGGAACTCCCGCAGCAGCGCCGCGAACTCGCTCGGCTCGTAGTCCCACTCCACCCCGTGCGCGTGCCCGATGATCTCCGCCCCCTTCTCCCCTCGCTGCGCCCGGAAGTAGGAGAGCAACCGCGTGCGCACCTTCACCGATTTGCCCACGTAGAGCACCTCTCCCGACGGGCCCCGCATGCGGTAGACCCCGGGACGGTTCTCGGCGCGGGCGCGGACTTCCTCGCGGAGTTGTTCGAGACGGCTGGCGCTCATGCGGCGAATGACCCGGTCGCATCACCCGGGGCCGCTCAGCCTATAGCGCTCACGCGCAGCGCACGCGGGCGCGCCGGTCCTCCCCGCGATGTACGGCCGCGAGGCAAGCGGCGGAGCCAGCGCTCACCGCGCGAATCGCTGGGCAATCTCCAGGAGCTCGGTGATGTCGAAAGGCTTCTGCAGCACCGTGGCGACCGACGGATGCGACACGACCGAGCCGCTGATGGCCACCACGGGGACCTCGGCCAGACCCAACCCGGTCCTCAGCTGCTCGAGGAAGGCCCAGCCATCCAGCCGGGGCATGTAGAAGTCGAGCAGCACCAGGCCCGGCCGCAGACCACCCGACAGCAACTCGAGCGCCTGGGCGCCATCCATCGCGCAGGTCACCTGGTAGCCCTCCCCGGCGAGCACATCCTGGATGATCTCGCGAAGGTCGGCCTCGTCCTCGACCACGAGGACGACGGGAGAAGGAGCGGGCATGTCTGCGCGTGACTAGACCAGCAGGTGCTCGGGCAACAGGGAACATCCGCCCGGTCCACCCCAGAGCATCCGCCGGTTGCTCAGCACTCGTCGAACATGGCGCGCACGACCCGCCACACCAACTGCACGTCCCGTCCGGAGCGGTTGGACAGGAAGTCGCAGAGCTCGGCGACCCGGTCGGACTTCTCACGCTCGAAGGTCTGGAACAGCGTCTTCAAGGAAACGTCGAGCCCCTCCGTCAGCTTGGACAACGTCTCGAGCGAGGGGGAGAACGCCCCCCGCTCGATGCGCCGGATGGCGTCCACCGACAACCCACTGCGCTCCGCGAGCTGCTCCTGGGTGAGCTTCTGTTCGGTCCTCAGGCGGCGCAGGTGGTTGCCAAAGCGGAGGTGCAACTCGACACCATCCGCCAGCTTGTTCTTCTCATTCTCCATACCGGGCGGATGATTGGGAGCGCCCCTCACGATGTGAAGGGCGGATGTTCACGGGTGGACCCCGCATTCAGGCTCGGCGTCGCAAAATCCACCCGCACCGGCTCAGTTCTGGCCGAGCTTCTCCTTCATCCGCGCGATGCCCTTCTTGTAGGCGTCGTGGTCCTTGTGGCCCAGCGCGGACTGGAAGTTCTCCAGCGCCTCGGCCCACTTCTCCTCGCCCTCGTACACGCGGGCGATGTTGTAGAAGGAGCTCGCCTTGATGGTGGCCGCGGCCTTGCCCGACGCCAGGGCAATGGCCTTGCGGTTGGCCCACAGCGCCTCGGCGTTGCGGTTGAGCTTCTGGTACGCCAGCCCCAGGTTGCTGTACGCCTGCCCGTGCTCCGGGTTGTTGGCGATGGCCTCCAGGTACAGCGACACGGCCTCGTCGAGCTTGCCCTCGTGATAGGCCTTCTCGCCCTGCTTGTTCAGCGTGTCCGCCAGGCGCGTCTGATCCACCGACACCTCGGGCACGGACTGGAAGCCGCCGCCCTTGATGAGGCCCTGCATGAACGAGCCCACCTGGCCGCGGTCCTTCACGTCGGTGAACTTGTTGATGTCGTAGAACTCACCGTTGTCGCCAATGCCGAACACCACCCAGACGTTGCCCGCCTTGCCCCGGGGCGGCGTGAAGGTGCGCACCAGCGAGGAGCCCACGTAGACGAACACCTTCGCCTGGCTGACATTGGAGAGCGTCGTCGAGCCCTGCTTGTCGCCCTCGGTGTAGTTGTGCACGGCGTAGAGGTACTTCACGCCGTTCTTCTTCTTCTCCAGCGTGACGGTCTCCGGGCCGTAGCTCGTCGTGTCGTCCACGTCCAGGTTGGCCAGGTCCCCCTGCTTGGCCGAGTAATAGACGTGGGTCGAGGGGTGGACCAGGTGCGAGTCCAGATCGCTCGGCTGCGCGCCCCAGTTGAGCACGATGCGCATGCCGTCCAGGTTCTGGAGCATCACCGGGCTGATGGCGTACGACAGGCCATCGCACGGGCACTTCACCACCAGGTTCGAGTACCCGTCCTTCTTGACGATCAGGCTCACCGAGCTGTCATCGGCGCCACCGAAGGGCTTCTCGAACCGCACCGTACCGTCCGCCGCCGTGGTGCCCTTGACGGACGCCTCGCCATTCTTCTGGGCGATGACCTCCGCTCCGGCGATCTTCTGATCCTTCACCGTGGCGCTGAGGATCTGCACCTTGATGCCATCCGCCGCCAGCGCGGACACCGGCACCGCGCACCCCAGAGAGAACGCCAACGCGAACATCCGCTTCATGTCTGCTGCCCCCGAAAAGAGAAGTAAAGCGGGGGCAGTCTACGGGCCTCCCGGTGGAGCGTTCAAATGCGGACACGCTCCGTCCCGGGGCATGCGCTCAGGGACTCACTGGTCATCGCACGGCGTGCCCAGGCGGGCACCGGTGTAGACCCCCAGCTCGTTGTAGATGAGCGGCAGGTTCTCATCGACGGGCACCGGGCGCAGCTCGGTCTTCTTCTTGTTCTCCATCCACGTCGCGGGGACCGCGCGGTCCAGCAGCAGCCGGAGCTCGCCCTTCTTCGTGGCGAAGATCTCTCCCTCCGAGTCGGAGACGATGTCCGTCATCTTCTGCTGCTGCAGGTTGCCCTTGGGGCCGATGGAGACGCGGAAGCTCCGCTCCTGGCCCGGCTGGAAGCCGCGCTCCACCAGGTAGTAACGGCCCTGCTGATCACGCAGCAGCGCGTAGGGCACGTACTTCTGCGGGTTGGGCTCGATGGTGGCCTTCTGCATCAACTCCTGGGCCTTCTCGGACTCGACCAGCGCGAAGGGGATCGTCCGATCGCCGCAGCGGACCGCGCAGGTCTGCTTCTCGTCGCTCAGCTCCACCTCCGAGTACACGCGCATGTCGAGCCCGCGGAACGAGGGGTTCATCGTCTTGTTGAAGAAGCGCGGCTCGAGGAAGTGGTAGCCGGAGAGCACCCAGGGCGGAGGCGCGACCTGGGCGAACTTCTTGCCGTCGCCGTAGGCCAGCTGCACCGTCTGCGTCTCGTGGGGCATCACCGCCACGTAGTGGCCCTTGTTGTCCGTGCACACGCGGATCTTCTCCAGGCGCAGCCGCTCGGAGAGCTTCTCGCCCTGGCCCCGCGCGGACTCGAGGTTGTCCGGGAAGTACTTCGTGGCGAACTCCTCCTGGTTCGCCGCGTCCTTGGCGGTCGTCCAGGCGACACGGCCTCCCTGCACCTCCAGCTTCAGGGCGTCACCGAAGCGGCAGGAGACCTCCTTCACCTGGGCCTGGATGGCCTTCTTGCCCTCGGCCGTCGCGCACAGCTTCTCCAGGGCGGTGAACGGGCTCTCGCAGTAGGAGGCGATGCTGTACGTCTTGATCAGCTCGTCCGGGATGCTGTTCCAGTCGATCGCCACCGCCGCCGAGGTGCCGCACGCGGTGTTCATGGACTTCACCGGCTCGGCGAGCGCCTTCTCGGCCTCGGCCGTCTCGGCCTTGCGGTCGAACGCCATCAGTTTGGTGAGCGTGCCATCCGCCTTCTGCTTCTGGTGGAGCGCGTACACCTCGTCGCCCTTGAGGGCCTTGGTGCGGTCGTCGTCGTAGGACACCGTGATGCCGTCACGCTTGCCGGGCAGGTTGAGCGTGTAGCTCCGGGTTCCTCCGCGAGCCGAGCGCACGATGAGGGTGGAGAAGCTCCGGCCCCGGATCTCGGTGGTGTAATAGACGTAGTCGCCCGTCTCGTTCACGTCGTAGGGGAGCACCTTGCCATCGAGCTCGTTCCCCGTGCCCTGCACGCGCAGGAGGGCCTTCTTGCTCTCCACGGGCGAGAGCGGAACGACCGCCACCAGTTCCCCTTCCCGGCCGGAGAACACCTTCCCCGCTTCCACGGGCGCCGCCGCCCGGGCGGGGACTGAAGACAACACTCCTACCGCGATGAACATCGCCAGAACGGCTCTCACATGTGCCTCCTGTGGGGTGCGCCAGGGCCCGCGCAGGGCGGGCGAGGGCGCTCAAAATTTAGAGACGTCGTGTCCAAGCGCCTCACAGAACGTGATGAGCTGCTTACAGTCGTCCTTGGACAACATCTTCCGCTCACTCCCACCGCGCAATGCACTCTTGGCATTGCCGATGTCCCCCTTGCGGCAGTAGGCCCGCGTGAGCACAGAAAACGACGCGGGGGTGATTTTTTGCCTCTGGCTGGACTGAGCGAGACGAATCGCCTCCTGGGCGTCACCAGAGGCGAGCGCGCGCTCCGCATCCTGGAGTTTCTCGCGTACCTCCTCCGGCAGGGCCTCCATCGCAAACGGGCGCGCAGACTGCTTGCTCTTGGTGGCCACGGCCGCTTTGGGTTCGGAAGCCTTTGATGCAGGAGATTCGGCTGAGACGACAGGTTGGGTCGCAGCTACGGGCTGGGTCGCGGCTACAGGCTGAGTCGCAGCGACGGATTCGGGCTCGGCCGGGGCCTTCGGCTCCGCAGGAGCCTCGGGAGCAGGCTTCGGAGTGGGGTGCTTCGCCGCCACTGGTGCGGGCGTGCCGCTCTCGGGAGTGGCACCGGGCCGGGTCGCGAACCATCCGCCCAGGGCCCCGAGTGCGAGGACCAGCACGGCCCCTCCCGCCATCACACCCATCCCTGGTCCCGAGCGAGCCAGGGCAGTCGGCGGCGCGGTGACCTGGACGGCCGAGGGCACGGGGAGCACGGCTGGAGCAGGAGACGCGGGAGCCGGACTCGCCGGTGGCGGCTGCACCACGGGAGCCGGGATACGGGCCGTGGACGAGGGCACATGCGTCGCGGCGAGCCCGACCTCATCCGCCCCGTCGGCCGGCGCGGGGACCGGCTGCATCGGGAAGCGGGCGGTGGACGAGGGCACATGCGTCGCGCCAAGCCCGTCATCCGTCGCGGCTGCGGCGGGAGCAGGGAAGCGGGCAGTGGACGAGGGCATGTGCGTCGCGCCAAGCCCATCATCCGCACTGGCGGCCGGAGCTCCGAAACGCGCCGTGGACGCGGGCATGTGCGTCGCGCCAAGCCCATCATCCGCCGCGCCAGCGGGCACGGAGGCCGCACGCGACGAGGAGAACGAGGGCACCGCCGCTCCGGCGAGCGACTGGAGCGGGCTGCCGGTCAGCTCGGTGATGAAGGTGCCCACATCCGGGTAGCGGTCCTGCGGGCTCTTCGCGAGCGCCTTCTCCACCGCCCCGAGCACCCGTGAGGGAAGGTCCGGGCAGAGCGAGGCCAGGGGCTCGGGCTGCCCGTGGACGATGCGGAACACCACCTGAACGATGCTGCCACCGTCTCCGGCGAACGGCGGCCGGCCGGACAGCAGCTCGTAGACGATGCACCCGAGCGCGAAGATGTCGGTGCGAGCGTCCACCTCGCTGTTCTTCCCCAGGGCCTGCTCGGGCGCCATGTACTGCGGCGTGCCGATGAGCACGGCCTCCTGCGTCTGGAGCGTCTGCGAGTCCAGCATCTTCGAGATGCCGAAATCGAGCAGCTTCACCCGCTCGGACACCACGCCCCCGGAGTCGGTGGGCACGAGGAACACGTTGGCGGGCTTGAGGTCTCGGTGGACGACTCCGGCGCGGTGGGCCGCCTGCAGCGCCGAGCACACCTGCCGCGTGATGGAGAGCGCCGCGTCGACCGGCAGCGGACCTCGCGACAGCCGCTGCTCGAGGCTCTCGCCGCGCAGGTACTCCATCACCAGGAAGGGCGTGCCGTCCTGCAGCGTGTCGAAGTCGAGCACCTCGACGATGTTGGGATGGCCCAACTGCGAGGCGATCTCCGCCTCGCGGCGAAAGCGCGCATAGAGCTCGGGATTGAGGCTCGCGCTGTTCAGGAGGACCTTGACGGCCACCTGCTTTCCCGGGAGCCGGCGGTGCCGGGCCAGGAAGACCGCGCCCATCCCTCCCTTCCCGAGCAGCGAGGTGATCTCGTACGTGTCCCGCAGGACCGTGCCCACGCGAATGTCACTGGCAGCCGGTTGAGTCATGGGAGGCATCGGGCCGGACAGGCGGCCCGGGCCATGACTTAGCCCGCTTCGAGACCCTTTCGCCAGTGCCCCTCAGGAGCGCCGGGGGACGGCGCTGAGTCCCGTCCCCAGGATGAGCACCAGCGCCTGCGAGGCCTGGACATGGAACAGCGGATCGTGCAGCAGGGACAGCAGGCAGAAGAACGCGAGCGCCCCGAGCGCGCCCAGTCCCTCGGGCCGGTTCCGGGGAAGACGCCACGCCAGCCAGCCGAGCAGCAGCACGAAGAGCAGCGCACCCGGGACGCCCGTCTCCGCGGCCATGCTGACGAACTGGTTGTGGGACTTGCCCGGGTGCTCGCGCGCCTGATCCGGCATGTCCGGAGTGGCCCAGAGGCGGGCCTGGAAGCGGCCCGGTCCCACACCGGTGACGGGGTACGCGCGCACCGCGCACAGGCCCGTCTCCAGCAGCGCGGACCGGCTCCCCGAGCCCTTCTCCGTGGAGCTGTTGAGGAAACGCTCGCGCAGGGGCCGGTTGATGGCCAGCGTCAAGACGGCCAGCCCCAGCACCGCGGCGCAGGCGGGCAACGCCACACGCCTCGGCAGGCCGAGCAGCACCACCAGGCCCATCACCGCCACCAGGGCCACGCTCGCCGCCCGGGCGTACGGGAAGAGGCCCACCGAGACGAGCCCCACCGCCGCCACGGCCAGCGCCACCGTCCGCCGCCGCCCCTTCAGGAGCAGCCCCACGCCCAGCGCGAAGGCCACCGCCATGCCGCCGATGTGCGAGAACTTCAGCCGGTGGAACAGCAGGCCTCCGGCCATGAAGCGGTTCTCCGTGCCCGGCACGGCCTCATAGACGCGCTCGAAGGACAGGCGCATCCACCGGAGCGGCTCCAGCGCCTCCTGCGAGGGCCACACTCCGAAGTGCTGCAGCCCCGCCACCGCGCACGACACGAGGAACACCGTGCTCAGGATCCACGCCAGGCGCACGCGCCGCGCGTCCGACAGGTGGCCCATGGCCACCGCCGCCACGGGAATGCCCGCGAAGTCCAGCAGCCGCGCCACGCCCGTCCCGCTCGGCCGATGTCCGGACAGCGCCGGCACCAGCAGCGCCCATGCGAGGAATGCCACCAGGGGCCACCAGGCGCGCAGCGCGCCACGCACGGTGACGCCACCCTGACGGGCCGCCACCAGGGCCACCAGTGCGCACGCCGCGAGCCCCACCGCCGCGAGCGCCTCCAGGAACAGGCACCCCACGCCCCACAGGGCCAGGCACACCAGGAACCCGCGCTCGAGCACCTCGGACCGGACGTTCACGCGCCACCGCCTCCCAGCCGGCCCTCACCGCGCAGCCACAGCAGGGCCGCGGCCACCGACAGCAGCGCGACCGGGAACCACGCGGCCACCGCGGGCGCCATCCGCTCCGAGAGCGCCAGCGTCCGCGTCACCACCATCAGGCCCCACATCATCACCGAGATGAGCAGGCCCTCGACGATCGCCACCGTCAGGTGTCCCTTGCGTCCCGGGCGCAGCGCCAGACCCACCGCCAGCAGGGCCGCGGGAAGGCTCGCCATCGGGTGGGCGAAGCGGTTGTGCAGCACGAGCGAGAACTGCCGCGTATCCCGCCCCACCTCGCTCCGCACGCGGATCTGCTCGCGCAGCACGGGGATGCGCATCTGCTCGGGCCGGCCGGGGCGCAGGCGGAACGTGTGCGGGGTGACGCCCAGGTCGTACTCGGCCTCCGCCATCTGGCGCACCTGGGACTGGCCGTCCTTCGTGAAGGAGCGCTCCACCACTCCGCCCAACATCCAGCGTGTGCCCTCCACCGAGCGCATCGTGTCCGCGTCCACGCGCCGCGCCAGCCGGAACTCCGGGGTGACGGTGAGGATGGCCACGTTCTCGAAGCCCTCCTGCGCGTTGCCGCGGCGCAGGTAGAAGATCTGGTCTCCCTTGCGGAACCACTGCTTGGGCGTGTGGTACACGCCCCAGTCTCCCCAGCGGTTGAAGCGCTGGGTGGTGATCTCCTCCACGCGCTGGGAGGCCTTCACCACCACCCACTCGTCGAAGGCGATGAGCCCCACGCAGGCCAGCCCCACGCACAAGGCCACCGGCAGGTAGAGGGCCTTGGGGCCGAAGGTGAGGGAGCGCATCGCCGTCACCTCTCCGCGCTTGCGCAGGGAGGACACCGAGGTGCCCGCCGCCAGCAGCAGCGCCACGGGCCCGAGCTGCTGCGTGGCCACCAACGCCTTGTTGGCGTACAGCACCACCACGTTCCACAGCCAGCCCTCGCCGGTGTACTGGCGCGCCCGGTCCACGAAGTCCACCACCAGGAAGATGGAGAGCACGGCGGCGAGGATGCCCACCGCGAACTGGAGGTACGTGCGGACCACGTAGCGGAAGAGCGTGCCTCTCACCGCACCGTCCCCGCCCGGCTGACGCGGTACATGGCCACCAGGCCCACCAGGCCGAAGATGATGTTGGCCAGCTGGTTGGCCAGCGGCAGCGGCACCCGGTCCTGCAGGCCCAGCTGCTCGCAGAAGCGCATCAGCAGGTGGAAGGCCACGTAGCCGCCCAGCGACAGCAGGTAGCCCCACGCGCGTCCGCCCTGCCGCCGCCCGATGGCCAGCGGCGTGCCCAGCAGCGCGAAGGACAGCGGCGCGAGCGCATGCCCCAGCCGGTTGTACAGCGAGTTCAGGAAGGGCTTGGGATCTCCCCCGGTGCGCTCGGCCTCGTCGGCGGCCTGGAGCAGCTCGGAGGGCGTGAGCTCCTCCTTCGGCGAGCGGAAGCGGTTGCGCCGCCCCATGGAGCCCTCCACGCCCACGGCGATCTCCGCCTGCTGGAAGGTGATGACCGAGTACGACTCGGAATCCTGGTTGGCCCGGTGCGCCTCGCCATCGCCGAGCTCCAGCGTCAGCACCTGTCCGGCGCGGTTGGTGTTCACCTGGCCCTTGCGCGCGAGCATCAACAGCGGGGCGGACGGCTCCCGGTCGTCATGCAGCAGCACGTTGGTCCACCGGCGATCCTCTTGATTGACCGTCTCGGCGTAGAGGGTGAGGTTGGACAGGTCCTCGTAGAAGACGCCCGACTTCACGTCGCCCACCACGTTCTTCTTGATGAGGTCCGCGACGAAGGTCTTGATGCTGGTGAGGCCCCACGGCTCGGCGGTGGAGGTGATGAGCACCATGAGCGCCGCGAGCACCGCGCCGATGGCCAGCGGCCCCGCGAGCAGCTGCACCGGGCCGATGCCGAGCGCCTGGAGCGCGGTGAGCTCGCGATCCTCCGACAACCGGCCCAGGCCCAGGAGGATGGCCAGCAGGAAGGCGACCGGCAACGCCATCATCAGGAAGTGCGGCGCCAGGTAGACGATGAGCTGCCCCAGGTCCGCCAGCGACACGGACGAGCCGAGGATGACGTCCGAGCCCCGCAGGAACTGCATGACGAAGAGGAGCAGGAAGAGGAAGGCCACCCACACCACGAGGGGGATGACCAGCTCCTTGAGCAGATAGCGGGAGAGCAGGCTCACGGCGTCACGTTACTTCGCGGTGGGCGCCCTCAGCCCCTTGGCGCCGATGTCCCGGCGGAAGTGCATGCCCTCGAAGCGGATGTGGGCCGTGGCGGCGTACGCCTGGGAGCGGGCCTCCGCCAGGTCCGCGCCGCGCGCGCACACGGTGAGCACCCGGCCACCGGCCGTGAGCCACGCCCCGCCCTTCTCCTCCACGCCCGCGGCGAACACCGGGCAGCTGGCCGGCACCGCGTCCACGCCCTCGATGCGATCTCCGCGCCGCGGCGTCTCCGGGTAGTTGTGGGCGGCGAGCACCACGCCCACCGAAGCGCCCGGATGCACCGCGAGCGGGCGCTGCTCCAACCGGCCGCGCGCACACGCGTCCAGCAGCGGCAGCACGTCCTCCGCCAGCTGCATCATCAGCACCTGCGTCTCGGGGTCTCCGAAACGCGCGTTGAACTCGAGCACCCGGGGCCCGTTGCGCGTCAGCATCAACCCCGCATACAGCGCACCCCGGAAGGGGATTCCCCGCCGCCGCAGCGTGGCCAACGTCGGGGCGATCACCTGCTCGCCCACCTCGGAGAGCTGCGCGGCGGACAGGAAGGGCGCCGGTGCGTACGCGCCCATACCGCCGGTGTTGGGGCCCGTGTCGCCCTCCCCCACCCGCTTGTGATCCTGCGCCGGCGGGAGCAGCACGTAGCGCTCGCCGTCGCACAGGGCGATGACGGACACCTCCTCGCCCTCCAGCAGCTCCTCCAGCACCATCCGCTGGCCCGCCGTGCCCATGGCGCCCACCGCGCGCACCGCCTCGCGAGCGGCCTGAGCGTCGTGCGCCACGATGACGCCCTTGCCCGCCGCCAGTCCGTCCGCCTTCACGACGATGCGGCCCTGCTCCACCGCGTAGGCCTCGGCCGCGGCCACGTCGGTGAACACCTGGAAGCCGGCGGTGGGCACACCCGCGTCGGCCATGATCTCCTTGGCGAAGGCCTTGGAGCCCTCGATGAGCGCGGCCCCCTGCACCGGGCCGAAGCAGGCGATGCCGGCCGCGCCGAGCGCATCCGCCACCCCCGCCATCAACGGCGCTTCCGGACCCACCACCACCAGGTCCACCTGCTCCCGCCGGGCGAACGCCACCACCTCGCCGGGCGCATCCGCCTTCAGCGGCACGTTGGTGGCCACGCGGGCGGTGCCCGGATTGCCCGGGCCCACCCACAGCTTCGTCAACCGCGGGCTCTGGGACAGCTTCCACGCGAGCGCATGCTCCCGCGCGCCAGAGCCGAGCAGAAGGACCTTCACATCAACCTCGTTTGTCGAGTGAGTAGAGGACGCGTTTGGCGGGCATGTACGACGGATCCAGGCTCAGCAGCCGCACCAGCCGTTCGCGGACCGAGTCGCGGCTGGAGGCCCCCTCCATCTCGGCCAGCTTCACTTCCGCCGAGTACAGCTTGGGGGCGAGTGTCACCGCCTCGCGCAGCGAGCGCTTGGCCTGCTCCAGCTCCTTGGATTCCAGCATCACCAGGCCCAGGGCCAGGTGGGCGACGGCCACCTGACGGCCCCCCGCCACCGCGCGAGCGGCATGCGCCTTCGCCGACTTCAGGTCCTTGCGGCCCAGGGCGATGAAGGCCCGGAAGGCGGACGCGAGCGCGTTGTTGGTGTCGAAGTCGTTCACCTTCTTCAGCAGCTTCTCCGCCGCCGCGGCATCGCCCTGGTGGAAGCGCAGGAGGCCCTCGTAGAGGTTGGCCAGCAGGTCGTCGTCCCCACGGCCAGCGCCCACGATGGAGCCCTCGAGCCCGTCGAGCAGATCTCCCGGGCGCAGGTAGAAGGAGGTGACGGCCGGCCGGGGAGACAGCCGCATCGGATCTCCCTGGCTCGCCTGGGCGAGCACGCGGAAGGACTCGTCCCGGCGCCCGCTCTGGGCACCGGCCACGCCGGCCAGCAGCAGGGCATCCACGTAGCGCGGATCCTGCCGTGCGGCCTCCAGGAAGAGCGGCATCGCTTCTGCGGGCTTGCGCTCCAGCAGCCGCAGCCGTCCCTCGAGCAGCTTCTCCAGCACGGGCGAGTCGAGGTGGCCCTTGAGGCCGGCGAAGTGCTCGGCCGCGGCCGTGGCGTCCTTGCGCTTCACGGACACGAGGAAGAGCTGGAGGTGCGCCGCCGGGTTGTTCTTCTCCAGTTGCAGGGACTCGCGGGCCGCCTTGGCCGCCGCCTCCAGGTTGTTGGCCGAGCGCTCCGCCGCCGCCAGGTGCAGCAGCAGCTCCGCCACCTCGCGCTCGTCGTACTTCTCGCGGTTGCGCAACAGGGCCCGCAGGGCCCCGAGCCCACCGGACAGCCCGTTCTCCACCTGGTAGCGCATCACGGCGATGGCCAACAGTGCTTGGAAGTCATTCGGCGTGCTCTTGAGGCGCGACTCGTACAGCTCGCGCGCCTGCTCCACCTGGCCCACCTCCATGAAGATGCGGGCCAGCGTGGACCGGGTCTCCCAGTGATCGGGATCCTGCGCGAGCCGCTTCTGCAGCCGCTCGATGGCCAGCGAGTAGTCACCGGCCGTCTCGTCGGCCAGCGCGCGGTAGTAGTGCACGCGCTGGAAGTCCGAGGCGAGCGACAGCGCCGACTCGAAGTGCTCGTTGGCCAGCTCCCGGGACGACGTCAGGAAGACGCGGCCCAGCACCAGGTGGGCCTCGGCCTTCTGCGCCGGGGTGCCAACCTTGGGATTGGCCAGCACCTCCTCGGCGAGCTTCTGCGCCTGCTGCACGTTCTCCGAGTTGCCCGCGCGCGCGAGCAGGAGGTTGGCGTGCGCCACCAGGAGATCCGCACCCCGCTGGGAGCGGCCCTCCGCGGCCTCGATGAGGGAGCGCGCCTCCAGGAAGGTCGGGTCATCCATCCGCGAGCCGAGCCCCAGCGCGAGCGCCTGGACGTAGCCACCGATGGCCGTGTCACTGCGGGGATCCAACAACAGCGCCCGCTGGAAGGACTCGGCGGCCTCCGAGTAGGCGACGCGCTGATCCTTCGCGAGCAACGACTGTCCCTGTGCGAGGAGCTGCTTGCTGTCGCCGCTGTTGGCGTCCACGAACATCAGCTGCCAGCGGGGCAGCACGGACTCCAGCGCGGGAGGAAGCGTGGCCGTCTCGGACGGCTGCTTGCCGGACGAGGACGGCGTGGACCCACCGCCGCTCTCGGACTTGCCGCCGCCCACCAGCTCCTTCACCTGGGGGACGAAGAAGTACGCGGCGCCGCCGCCACCCACGAGCAGCAGGACCACCGCGGCCGCGATCAGACCGCCACGGCCTCCACTGGAAGCCGACACGGCCACGCCGGAACGCTGATTGACGGCGCTGCGGGGCTCGGGCGCCAGCGGCGGAGGAGCGGCGCGTGCACCACTGCCGGGCTCTGGAGGCAGCGGCGCGCTCGCCGGGGCTCCGCCCGCGTCACCGAGCGGCGGCAGATCGAGGACCTCCACCGGACGGCTCTCGGGCACGGGGGCGGGCGTGGGCTTCTGCGACGCGCGACGCCGGCAGTCCTCGCATGCCCCGAGCGCCAGGTCGAACGGGTCCACCAGCTGCTTGCCGCACTCGCGGCACGGCTTCTGGGCGCCAGCAGCAGGCGCGGCGGGCCGGGCGGGAGCCGCGACGGGCATGGGCGCCGCCACGGGCGGAGCAGCCGCGGCGGGCGCCGGCTGCGCGGGCGCTGAACCGAAGAAGTCCATGAGCGGATCATTCTCCGGAGCCGCGGCGGCGGGAGCGGCCACGGGAGGTGGCGAGCTGAAGCCCGGCGGCGCGTTGAAGTCGAAGATCCCGTCGTCCGCCATCTCCGGCAGCGCGGCGGGAGCGGGCGCGGGCGCGGCCACGGGAGGTGGCGAGCTGAAGCCCGGCGGCGCGTTGAAGTCGAAGATCCCGTCATCCGCCATCTCCGGCAGCGCGGCGGGAGCAGGAGCGGGCTTGGGCGCGGCCGGCTTGGGCTGTGGCGCGGGCGGGTCGAATCCAGGCGGCGAGTTGAAGTCGAACAGCGCGTCGTCGGACGGAACCGAGTAGGCCGGCGCGGCGGGCTTGGGCTGCGGAGCGGGCGCGGCCGGACGGGCCTGCACCGGCGCGGCCGGCCTGGGCTGCGGCACGGGGGCCGGAGCGGGCGCGGGCTCATCGAACAGCAGATCGCCGGACGGAAGCGAATAGCCCGGCGTCCCCGGCTTCGACGAGGCACCGAGGTCGATCGCCGGATTGGAGGGCGAGGACTGGGTGAGCTCGGAGAGGTCACCGAACAGCGAGTCCTTGTCCAACGGAGCGGCGGGCGTGGCCGGCCTGCCGATCGCCGCGAGGTCGTCCATCAACGAGTCCGCTGGGGCCTCATTGGGATCCGACGCCGGCTCGAGGTCCCCGAGATCGCCGAACAACGAGTCGGGCGACAGGGGCGCGGACGGCGTGGCCGGTCTCGCGGGGGAAGCAGCGGGCTTCGCCGCCACGGCCGGCTTGGGCGCGGGGGCGGGTTTCGCCGCGGCGGCGGGTTTCGCCGCGGCGGCAGCGGGCTTGGACTCCGGGACCGCGGGCGAGTCCTCGCGCTTCACCAACTGGAGGTGACGGCAGCGCGGGCACTGCGCGCGCACGCCCTTGGGCGTGATGACCCGGTCATCGATGGCGTAGGCCGCCGCACATTTTTGGCAGATGATCCGCATGGCTCAGTGCCGGAAGTGTCGCACTCCGGTGAGCACCATGGCCATTCCATGTTCATCGGCCGCGGCGATGATCTCTGAGTCCCTCACCGAGCCGCCAGGCTGGATGACGCAGGTGGCCCCCGCCCGGGCGGCCTCGTCGAGCCCATCCCTGAAGGGGAAGAAGGCATCCGAGGCCACGGCGCTCCCCCTGAGGGCCTCGCCCCCTCGGGTGGCGGCGATCTTCGCCGAGTCCACCCGGCTCGTCTGCCCTCCTCCCGCGGCCAGCAGTTTCGAGCCATTGGCGAACACGATGGCGTTGCTCTTCACGTGCTTGCACACCCTCCAGGCGAAGCGAAGAGCCCTCTCCTCCTCTAGGGTGGGCGCCCGCTTGCTGACGACCTTCCACTCGAGCGGGGGCTCGACGGCATCCCGATCCTGGAGCACCAGGCCGCCGGACACGCTCCGGGCCTCCAGCTGGGCCCTCGGCCGGGCAGTCGTCGAGGCCAGGCCGGGACCCGCCTCCAACAGGCGCAGGTTCTTCTTCGCCCCGAGCACCTGCAGGGCCTCGGCCGAGTAGGACGGGGCGATGACGGCCTCGAGGAACGTCTCCGCGAGGGCCTCGGCGCAGGTGCGATCCACCTCGCGGTTGAGCGCGACGATGCCACCGAAGGCGGACACCTCGTCGATGGCGCGCGCCGTGCGGTAGGCCGTCACCAGCGACGCATCCAGCGCCACGCCGCACGGGGTGTTGTGCTTGATGATGACGGCGCAGGGCTGCTCGGGGAACTCCAGCACCAGGCCCAGCGCCGCATCCAGGTCCAGGATGTTGTTGTAGGAGAGCTCCTTGCCCTGCAGCACGCGCGAGAAGGCCACGGTGGGCTCGGCGGGCGCGGCGTGCTCGCGGTAGAAGGCGCCGCGCTGGTGCGGGTTCTCGCCGTAGCGCAGGTTCTGCACCTTCTGGTACGCGAGCGTCTGCTCCTGGGGGAACGGCTCGCCGGCCTGTGAGGACAGCCAGTTCGAGATGGACGCGTCATACGCCGCGGTGTGCGCGAAGGCCTTGCGCATCAACCGCCGGCGCGTCTCCTCGCTGGTGGCGCGGGACTTCTCCAGCTCGGCCAGCACGGCCTCGTAGTCGTCCGGGTCCACCACCACCGTGACGTGGCGGAAGTTCTTCGCCGAGGCGCGCACCATGGCCGGCCCGCCGATGTCGATCTGCTCGATCACGTCGGCCTCGGAGGCACCGGAGGCCACCGTCTGGCGGAAGGGGTAGAGGTTGACGGCCACCAGGGAGATGGAGGCGATGCCGTGGGCGGCCATCTCCGCCCGGTCACTGTCCAGGTCCGGCCGTCCGAGGAGGCCACCATGGATGCGGGGGTGGAGCGTCTTCACGCGGCCCCCGAGGATCTCCGGGCTCTGGGTGTGCTCGGAAACCTTCTTCGCGGGGACTCCCGCGGACTGGAGCGCGGCGAGCGTGCCCCCGGTGGAGAGCAGCTCGAAGCCGAGCCGGACGAGCCCCTGCGCGAAGGGGACCAGACCGCGTTTATCGGAAACGCTGAGGAGAGCCAGCACGGGTTTGCACGCCTCTGTCTGTAGGAGAGGCGGCTCGTCTAGCAACCACCCCACGGGGTGTCAACGAAGCATGCAACCCGTGTGCGTCAGCGGATTCCGGCCCGATTTTCAGGGCTTGCGGGCGGAGACCGGGGGCTCGGCCTCGGTGGCCTCGCGCAGCTTGAGCAGGCCGCGCGTCTCCACCTGGCGGATGCGCTCGCGGGTGAGGTTCATGATGGCGCCCACCTCCTCGAGCGTGATGCCGCCCTTCTCCGCCACGTCCAGGGCGCAGGTGTGCTCCAGCTCCCAGATCTCCTTGTCCGGGAAGTTGAGCTTGATGGAACCGGTCTCCGGGTTCACATCCAGGTAGAGGTTGTGCTTGCAGGACACGAAGAGGCACGGACGGGGACCGTTCACACAGTCCGCCCGCGTCTTCGGCCGCTGCGAGTCGACGGCGGTGAGGAGCTCGCTCTCCTCGGGATCGATCTGCCCCGTCAGGCGGCGACGGCGCAGATCCCTGGCCATCTCCTTCCGCGACATCGTCTTCGAGCGACGGCGCTCCGCCCCACCGTCCGCCTCCGCGGGCGCCTCCTCCTCCGGCCGCTGCTGCTTCACTTCAGACATGTCCCCTCCAACGATGAGTCCACTCTACCCGGTCCCCCACCCTTCAGCCTACGGCGAATGGAGCTTTTCGTCTCGGCGCGCGGTGACCGCGCTTCCCAGCCGGGCCACATCCCGGACCAGTTCCCGAGCCCTTGACTTCAACGACGCCAGCTCTGCTTCCAGTGTGCGCCGGTACTCCGTACCGAACGCGCGTTCCCCCATCTGATCCTGAAACCCCTCGAATACCTCGGAGAGATCCCGCTCCAGCTGATCGATGTGATTCTTGTGGAACAAGAAGGAACGCTTGATGTCCTCCAGGGTGTGACCCTCGGCCATCATTTTTTTGATGGCGTTGATCCGCCGAACTGATTCCACCGGGTACAGCCCCCGGCTCCCCTGGTGCTTGCCCTTGCGCCCCACCCGGCGACTGCGGGGCAACAGGCCTACCTGCACGTACTTGCGGAACGTCGCCTCGGAGAGCTGAACGCCGCGGGGACGGAAGATCTCGAGGATCTCCCTCGCGGGCAGCCCGCCAGCGAAGTCGCGTTCGATGCGTTCGAGCTCGTCGGGCTCCAGCAACCGCATGCCTTCCATTCAATATATGCTACTGAATGGAGGGCATTGAATGCCAGAAGGCGCCCGAAGCTGTCAACAAGAGCCTGTAGCAGCCGGTAGCACCGGACGTACGAGGGCCCTGGCGCACCGGAGCAGGCCGGCGGCGCGGGGGTTACGAGGTCAGGAAGTGAACGGCGGGCGCGCTACTTGCGCGTGGCGTTGAAGGCCTTCGTCACCCGGCCGTTGGGCGCGAGGGTGAAGTCGGAGGACTCGGTGCGCGAGGGGTGCTTGAAGGTCACCTTGTGGGGGCCCGCCACGAGCGGAATGTTCGCGGTGCCCTGCAGCTCGCGCCGGACCAGCTTGCCGTCGACGTAGACGTCGGCATACGGCACTGCCTTGACGGAGAGCGTCCCCTTGGCCTCCACGGCGGGAGCCTGCTCCGCCGGGGTCTGCCCCGCGCTCCCCGTCTGGGCGGGAGGAGACTCGGGCGGCGGCATCGCGGCGGCCACGGCTCCCGCGTCGGGCGAGCCCGCATCGGGGGCCGCCGCGACAACGGGCTCGGGGACGGGCGGCGTGGGAGCCTCCGCCTTCGGTGCGGAGGAAGGCATGACCGGAGCGGATGCCGAAGCCTCGGGAGCCGGCGGCTTCGACGGCGCCACCAGGGCCGCCACCCCGCCGATGAGGACCACGGCCACCGCGCTCGCGCCAACCCAGAGTCCCTTGCCCCCACGCTTCGGCGCGCTGGCCTCGGCCACGGGCGGCATCACCTGGGCCACCCGGACGGGGGCAGCGGGCTCGAGCGCCGCGGGCTCCGGTGCCCTCCCCTGCTCCGCCGGGCCCACCACGGGCATGGGACGGGAGTTCCTCGCCCCCTCGGCCGGGGGCAGCGGCTGGGTGGAGCGCGGAGGGAGCGGGTCGCGGGACAGCACCTGGGTGGAGGCGGAGACCAGGGCCTCCTCGGAGGCGTCCGGGCGCACGGGCCTGTCACGCCCCGAGGCCGGATTCGAGCCGGGCAGCACCGCGGTGGGCTCGCGAACGGGCGCGGACGCCTGGGCGGCGGGCTCCGACACCTGCACCGAGGGCGACTCTCCCGTACGGCTCCGCGCCTGCGCGCCCGGCGTCGTCCCCGCCACGGGCACGCTGCCGGAGCGGCTGCGCTGCGAGCGGTCCATCAGCGCGGAGGGAACCGCGATGAACTGGGTGAGCGGGACGTCGAAGAGCTTCCGGACGAAGGTGCCCACGTCCGTTTCGTCCACGCTGGTCGCGCGGTGCAGCACGCACTGGGCGAGCGCGCGCTCCAGCTCGCCCGCCGACTGGTAGCGGGCCTCGGGATCGCGCTCGAGCGCGGTGCACACCACCCGGTCCAGTTCCTCGGGCACGTCCGGGTTGAGGCGGGCCGGCCGGGCGATGACGCTCTCCTGCACGGCCCGGAGCACGGCCATCTCCGAGTCCCCGTCGAACAGCTTGCCGCCGGTGAGCATCTCCCAGAGCACCACGCCGAGCGCGAAGACGTCCGTGCGCGCGTCCACCTCTTCCCCGCGGGCCTGCTCCGGGGACATGTACGCGAACTTGCCCTTGAGCACACCCGGCTGGGTCAGCTTGTTGCTGGCCTTGGCGATGCCGAAGTCGGTGAGCTTCACCGCGCCGTCGTAGGACAGCAGCACGTTGTGCGGGGTGACGTCGCGGTGCACCAGGTGCACCAGCTGCCCATCCGAGGACTTGAGCCGGTGCGCGTAGTGCAGCCCGGCCGCCACCTGCGCGCCGATGTGCGCCACCAGCACCGGCGGCACGGAGATGCCCTTCTCCCGGCAGCGCTTGCGCAGATCCCACAGCGAGCAGCCGCGCACGTACTCCATGGCCAGGTAGTACGAGTCCTCGTGCTTGGCGAAGTCGAAGATCTGCACCACGTTGGCGTGGTTGAGCCCCGAGGCCAGCCGCGCCTCGGCGATGAACATCTGCACGAAGCTCTCGTCGTCCGACAGGAACGAGCGCACGCGCTTGATGACGACTTCCTTCTCGAAGCCCTCGGCGCCCGTGGAGGTGGCCAGATAGATTTCCGCCATGCCGCCCTCGGCGAGCTTGCGCTTGACCACGTACTTGCCGATGGGGGTGCCTGCTTCGAGTGTCACGGCGGAGATCCCGGAGAACGAGCTAGAACTTCACGACCACTTTGTTGTGGCTGTTGGCCTTCACCTCGACCCGCTGGGTACGCGTCCCCAGCTCCGGGTTCGAGAACTTGCACTCATACACGCCGGCACTCAGGGAGACGTCCGGCAGCGGCGTGGTGCCCAGGTTGCGTCCACCGCAGGACACCTCGGCCCAGGGCGTGACCGCGAAGCGCACCGTGCCCCGGCGCGACTCCTGCGCGGCCACGCGCTCCACCGGGCCTGGAGCGGAGCTCGGGGCGACGCGCTCGGGCTCTGGCTTCGGCTCCTCCCGGGCCGGCGGGGGGGGCGCGGTGGCGGCCACCACGGGCTTCGGCTCCTCCCGGGCGGGCGCGGGTTGCGCGGGGACGGACGGCGCGGACTCCGGCGGAGCAGCGGGCTTGAGCTTGGGCGCGGGCGCCACCGCCACCGGAGCGTGCTCCGTATGAAGGGCGAACCACCCTCCCAGGCCCACCCCCACGACGAGCCCCACGCCCACCGCCAGCAGCGCGAGCCGGTACGACTTCCGGGGCGCCTGGGGCGGCACCGCCGGCTGCCGCGACCGGCTCGACTTCGGCGCCAGGGTCTTCTCGGGATCCGACCCCTCGGAGAGCGACTCGTCTTCCACCTCGGGCGGCGGGGTCCGGCGCCGGGTGGACCTCTCGGGAGCGGAGGAGCGCGGCTCCTCCCCGAGCTCGGGCGCCGGAACCCGGCGGATGTCCACGGTGCGCCGGGGCTCCAGGGGCTTGCGCTCGGAGGAGCCCCGCGGCTCCCTCCGGCTCGGGGTGCGCAGCGAGGGCCGCTCCGGCATCGGCGCCTGCGTGTCCGCCTGGCGCGGCGCCGCCATCGTCTCGACACCGGACTTCTCGGACGTCCTGCCCGCACCGGCGGGCAGGGCGCCATCGGCATCCTCTATCAGCACATCCCCCAGCCGGGCTTCCTCGGCCAGCCGCGCGGCGTACAGCTCCTTCATGAAGGCCGCCACGTGCGCCGTGGACGACGGCAGCTGGTGCGTCAGCAGCCAGTCCTCCAGCGCCAGCTGCAGCTGCAGCGCCTCCGCGTACCGATCCTCCGGCTCGCGCGTCAGCGCCTTCATGACGATGGGGTCCAGGTCCTTCGGCACCCGCGGGTTGATCTGCGAGGGCGGAAGGATCTGACAATCCGCCACCGCCTGCAGCGTGGCCATGTCCGTGAGGCGCTTGAAGAGGCGCATCCCGGTGAGCAGCTCGTAGAGCACCACGCCCAGGGCGAAGATGTCCGTGCGGCAGTCCAGGTTCTTCTGCCCGGCGGCCTGCTCCGGCGCCATGTACGAGTACTTGCCCTTGAGCACCCCCGAGCGCGTCACGGTGGCCTGGTCCGCCGCCTTGGCGATACCGAAGTCCACCACCTTCACCCGCCCCTCGAACGTCAGGAGGATGTTCTGCGGGGAGATGTCCCGGTGGACGATCCCCAGCGGCTTGCCCTGGGCGTCCTTCTGCTTGTGCGCATGGTCCAGGCCCGCGCAGGCCTCGATCATGATGCGGCACACCAGCGGCACCGGAATCAGCTGGCCGCTGCGCTCCGCCCGCTTCCACACGCGCCGCAGATCCTCGCCGTGGATGTACTCCATGGCGATGAAGTAGCTGTCGTCCTGCGCCCCCAGGTCGTAGATGTCCACGATGTTGGGGTGATCCAACCGGGCGGCGATGCGCGCCTCGTCCAGGAACATCCGGACGAAGTCCCCGTTCTCCGCCAGGTGCGGGAGGATGCGCTTGATGACCAGCAGCTTCTCGAAGCCCTCGGGACCCCGCTGGCGCGCGAGATAGATCTGCGCCATGCCTCCCATGGCGAGCCGCTTGAGGAGCTGGTATTTGCCGTAGTTCTCGTTCGACACGGTGCGACGCGCCCCCCTCGTACGGCAGTCACGCCGTGCAGGAGGAACACCCGGAGGCGGAAGGGGCCCCGAGCGTAAGCGGCCCGGCCGGGTGGGTCAAACGTCCTGTCGCACTTTTCCCCCGGATCCCCCCCGGGGACGCACTACCCTCCGCGACGGGCGGGGGCCCTGACCTGGCGGGTCTCCCGCATGAGGGCCTCCAGCTCGTCCAGGTGCCGCTGCAGCACGGGCATCAACAGGGGGGCGGCGTCCACCCGGTCGAAGAGGTCCAACACCCGGTCCACCTTGCGCTCGATCTCCGCGGCCCGGGCCGGGCTGATGCGGCGCAGGAGCAGATCCACGCCCGCCTCCATGAGGACGCGGGCCACGGCGTCGCGGGAGACGAGCGGCTCGTCCTGCCGGCGCTGGCCTCCGCCTTCGATGACCCGCAGGCCGCCAGGCGAGCGGGCGGCCGGTAGGGACGAGCGGCGGGTGAGCGGGCGCTCGGAAGTGGAGTTGTCGTCGTGCTGTCGGGAGCTCACCGTCGCCTCCTGCTGCGGGGACGCGCTCAGGGTACTCAGCATGGGGTGCCGTCCAATTTTCCGGTCAACCGCACAGACCGATGCAGAGCTGTAGCACCCGGGGCCGACATGTCCCGCCCGGAGCCGGAATACCGGCCCCGGAGCGCCTCCCCTCGCCGGGCTGCTCAGCGGCAGGCGCGGCGGTAGTAGACCTCCACCTTCGCGCCCGGAGCGGGCGCCGTGGCGAAGACGACGCTGTTGGTGGCGCCGTCGTAGGTCCAGCCACTGGTAACCAAGGAGCCATTCACGCGCACCGCGATGCTGCCCGCGTCTGGCGGCTCGCTGAGCGGGAAGCGGTCCTGGGCCGAGAACGCCTTGGTGGCCACCGAGCGGAGCAGCGGCGCGTAGTCCGCGGCGCACGCGGAGAGCACCTCGCCACCCGTGCGGGAGGCGGCCTCGGCATAGCGAGTCCCCGCGCCACCCGAGGTGGGGCAACCGGAGGCCGTGGGCGCGATGGCGTAGAGGGTCATGCGCTGCGGCTGGTTCTCGCCCTTGCGCGTGCGCAGGAAGCGCACGTAGGTGTCCACGCTGTCGGGCGAGTGATCGTCCTCGTCGCCCATGAAGACGACCACCAGCGCCGCCTCGTCTCGCAGGAAGCCCAGGTTGCCGTCGTTCTTCGGCGCGGTGCGCGGATCATCCGCGTTGTTCACCAGCGGAGGCGACAGGGCGCGCCGCACGGCCTCGAAGCCCTGCTCCACCGTGGCGCACTGGCCCACGTTCACGTTCTGTTGCAGCACGGAGGCCAGGCCCGGCGTGCGGTTCGTCAGGATGCGCGGCCGGGTGCCATCCACCGGGACGAAGCGGCCCGCCTCACCGCCCTGCGCCCCGCCGGGGCACGCGTTGGAGACCGGGTCGATGCCCGTGGTGGTGACCGCCACGTGCAGATCCACGCCCCGGGCCAGCGCCGCGTCGGCGAAGGCGGGCATGGCCGCCGAGATGCGCGGCTGCTCCTCGACCATGGACGCCGTGTTGTCCACCACGAAGAGCACGTCCACCTTGGAGCCGTCCTGCTGGATGAACGTGTCCGTCTTGTCCATGCGCCTGGAGGACTCGCCGATGAGCGGGACGAGCAGCGGCACCGGCAGATCCGACGAGTCCACGAAGAGCGGCGACATGTTCAGCCCGTACACCTGGGCCAGGTAGCCCACCGTCACGGTGAAGCCGTCGTTGGGGTCCAGCGTGAAGGGCGTGGCCGGCGCGTCGTGGAGCTCGAACTCCCCCTCCGTGGTGCCCGCGCCGATGAACACGTTGGACACCGTCACCGGGTTGCGGCAGGCGTTGAGGTAGTTCACCTCGCGCGGGGCCGGAGCGCAGTCCGGACGCGACACGCCGTAGTCCACGAAGCGCGGCGAGGCCACCAGGCACGCGTTCTGCGAGTGCGCCATCAGCGGCACGTCCACCACCGGGGTGACGGGATCCGCCGGCTCGAACCGCACCGCCCCCGTGAAGTCACCGCCCGACACGGGCGCGCGGAAGGCCACCATGTAGCTGAAGTAGTCCCCGGGCCAGATGATGACGCCGTCCAGCGCGCCGCCGGGCATGGTGAACACCCCGCCTCCGTCGTCGCTCAGGCGGATGTTCTTCACCGCGCACAGGTCCGTGCCCACGTTGGCCACCTTCACGCCCAGCACCGCGCCGTAGCCCGGCTCCACCGTGCCGAAGTCCACCGTCGCCGGGGTGACGGCCAGCTGGCAGGGCAGGTGCGGCTCCGCCAGGCCCGTGAAGTCCAGCTCCGTCGTGTTCCCCGAGTACATGTCCGTCGTCATCAGCAGCCGGCCCGCCGCGGCGCCCACGCGCATGGGCTCGTAGAAGACCTTGAAGTTCACCTCCTCACCGGGCAGCAGCCGGTGCGGCAGCGTCAGCGGCGCCACGTTGAACTGCACGTCCGCGTCCGGATGCCCGTCCGACGAGTGGAACTCGAGCCCGTAGATCGTGAGCGGCCCTCCGTTGGCGGCACCGCAGTTCTTCACGTTGACGGTCACCGGCGTCTTCGAGCCGATCGGCTGGCGCCCGAAGTCATGGGCCACCGGCGACACGCACAGCTCCGCCGCGCCGCCAAAGCCGCGCAGCGCCACGTCCGTGGTGGGGTGGCGCTTGCTCACCACGTGGAAGAAGGCCATGTCCTCGGCCGGCCCCATGTGGCCCGGGCTGTAACGCAGCTCCCAGGTGCGCGTCTCGCCACCCTCCAACACCAGCGGCAGCCCCGGCGCCCCATGGCTGAAGGAGGCATCCCGGCCCTCCAGCTTCAGCTCGGTGATCGTCATGGGCTCCGTGCTGAGGTTGTGCAGGCGCGCCAGCCGGAAGCTGTCCTTGTCCACGGGGATGGAGCCGAAGTCGAGCAGCGGCGGCTCGGCCACCACGGCCTGCTCCAGCGCCTCGGCCGCCACCTGCACCGCCACGTCCGAGCAGCCCTTGCACGGCGACACCGCCAGCGCCACCTGCTTGCGGCCCACCCGCCCCGGCGAGAAGGTGAGGGGCACCTCGCGCTGCTCGCCCGGCCCCAGCGTCACCGGCTCCGAGGAGAACTCGTCCCGATCCGCTCCCACCAGCTTCGGCGTCACCTCCACCGGCATGTCCGTGGGGTTGTTGACGGTGAAGGTGAGCGTCTTGGAGGAGTCGGCCTCGATGCGGCCGAAGTCCAGCCGCCGCGGCGTCACGCGCGCCCAGGCGTCCACCCCCAGGCCCTGCAGCTTCACGCGGATCAGCGGCTCCTTCTTCGAGTCCGAGCGCACCACCAGCGTGGCCGGCAGCGGCCCCTCGCCCTGCGGCGTGAAGCGCACGCGCAACGTACAGTCCCCGCCCGGAACGAGCGAGTGTGGACCCTCGTGGGTGAAGTCCACCTGCCAGGCTCCGGCAGGCCCCTCCACCCAGGCCTCGTCCACGATGATGCGGGAGCGTCCCACGTTGCGCAGCACCACTTCCGCTTCGCGCCCGTCGAAGATCGCCACCCGCTGGAAGTCCAGACCACCCGGCGTCGCCGCCAACCTGCCATCGGCAATGGCCGGACGGTCCCGATCGGCACACCCCGTCAGCACCCACAGCGCTGCGAGGACACACAGGCCCCATCGCCTGCTCATGGATCCCATTCCCCTTCCCCACCCACACCCTGCGCCCACCCACCCGGAGCCCACACGAGGAGCCCGGAGGGATCAGGGTGCGAAGCTAGGCACCCACGGTGGGGGGGGCAACGTCCACCCCAGTCCCTCCGTCCGGCACTGGCACTCCCCCACGACTCCCACACGCGCACGTGTCCGCTTCCGGTCGGAACACCGAGACCCGCGTCCGAGCGCGGACCGGCACGACCCTTGCTCTCTTCCAGGGTGGAACCGCAACGGAGGGAAGCGTCATGAACGAGCGGCAGATGCGCGACTGGATGAAGGAGAACCTCGGGCGGCTGAAGACACTGCGCGATGAGATCCGCGTGGACATCCACCTGGCGGGCATGGAGGCCAAGGACAAGTGGAAGGAGCTGGAGCCCGTGGTGCGCGACGCGGAGAAGCTCGCCGAGGAGGTGACGGACGTGTCGCAGCGGGCCATGGAGGAGCTGGTGGAGAGGTTCCGCGGCTTCCGCGAGTCGGTCCGCCACCACCGGCCGGGCGGGCAGGCGTAGCGAAGGGGCGGCCCGCGGCGGGTGCAATTCCTGCGCACCGCCGCACCGGCCCCGCAAGCAGTGCACCCGAGCAGGGGACTCGAGGAGGGACTCCATGAGCGTGCGGCCCGCGGTGCTTCAGTCCCTGGTGGGGCGGGCCAGACGCAAGCTCGCCTCCGCGCTCTGGGCCGGCTCCCTGGAGCACCTGCGCTCCATTCCCTTCCGGGACGCCGGCCACGGCTACGACGTCTTCGGGTACGAGCCCCTGCACGCGGCGCTCTCCCTGTCCGTGCTGGAGCGGCTGCACCGGTACTGGTTCCGCGTCCAATCCCACGGCACGGAGCACGTTCCCCGAAAGGGCCCGGCCCTGCTCGTGGGCAACCACTCGGGCACGCTGCCCTTCGACGCGATGATGGTGTGGACGGACGTCATCCTCCGGTGCCAGCGGCTGCCCCGGACGGTGGCCGACAACTTCGTCCCCGCCCTGCCCTACGTGAGCACGATGTACGCGCGCTCCGGCGTGGTGGGTGGCTCGGAGGGCAACGTCCGCGCGCTGCTCGAGGCGGGCGAGTTGCTGCTCATCTTCCCCGAGGGCGTGCCCGGCATCATCAAGCCCTTCCGCGAGCGCTACCAGCTCCGGAACTTCCGCGTGGGCCATGCGGAGCTGGCCATCCGCTACCGGGCGCCCGTGGTGCCGGTGGGCATCGTCGGCGCGGAGGAGCAGATGCCGCAGGTGGCTCGCCTGCCCGTGCGGGTGTCCACCCTGCCCTACTTCCCCGTGCCGCTCACGCCCCTGCCGCTGCCGGTGCGCTACCACCTGCACTACGGCGAGCCCCTGTCCCTCCACGAGGGACTGCGCCCCGAGGACGCGGACGATCCGGAGGTGGTGCGCCGCGCCGCCGAGCGCGTCCAGCACGCCGTCCAGGCGCTGGTGAACGAGGGTCTCCGGCTGCGCAAGGGGGTGTTCCGGTGAGCGCGCACCCGGAGTGGCGAAGTCCCCGGGGCGTCCTGGTGCTCGGTGCGAGCACGCCCGTGGGAGCGCGGCTGTGCCGGAGCCTGCTGGAGGACCCGGCCCTGCGCGCGGTGATGGCCGTGGGCCTGGAGCCTCGTGAGCGGGTGGACCTCCCGGAGGATCCGCGGCTGACGTACCACCGGGTGGACCTCACCCGCGCGCGGCCGGTGCATGATCTGCTCTTCGGCACAGCGAGAGATCTCGGCGTGGACGTGATGGTGCACCTGGCCCTGCACCGGGCCAATGACTTCGGGGACCGGGTGCACGTGCAGAACGTGGAGTCGCTGCGCTGGCTGCTGTCCCTGTCCGAGCGCCACCCCACCCTGCGGCGCCTGGTGTTCCGCTCGCATGCGGAGGTGTACCGGGTGGAGCGGGGCCTGCCGGCCCTCATCACCGAGGACCATCCGCTGGAGCTGTCCGCCGATGCGCCCCAGTGGGTGAGGGATCGCGTGGAGGCGGACCTGCTCGCGTGCTCGCGGATGGGGATGATGGCCGGACTGGAGCTCGCCGTGCTGCGCTGCGCGGAGGTGCTGGCTCCCCACGAAGGCTCTCAACTGCACGACTACCTGAGCGCGCCGGTGTGCCTGCGCTCGGCGGGGTTCGACCCCATGCTCAACGTGCTGACGCGGGAGGATGCCACGGAGGCGCTGAGGCTGGCCGTGTACGCCGGGGGGCTCCAGGGCCTCTTCAACATCCCCGGCGCGGACACCCTGCCCCTGTCCGCCTGCATCCGCCTGTCGGGGCGGCTGGACATGCCAGTGCCGGGACCGCTGCTGGCGCCCGTCTACGAGGCCCGGCGGCGGCTGAGGGGCACCCCGTTCTCCTACCGCATCAACCGGGGCCGCTTCCATTTCGCGGCCGTGCTGGACGGCGCCCGGGCCCGCCAGGGCCTGGGGTACGAGCCCCGCCACCGGGTGGCCTGGCCCTCCGGGCAATGAACGCCGGACGGAAGGCGCAACATCTCCGCAAAGAAAGCGGCGAAGGCCGCAAGATGGGGTAAGCCTCGGGTTCCACGCCCCCCGGGGCCGCGGAGGGAAAGCATGCCGACGGAGTCGCCGCAGAAACGTGAGCCGCGCCACTTCTCGATGATTCGCACCTTCACGCCGGCGGACTTCGTCACGCTGGGCAATGCCTTCTCGGGCGCGGGCTCCATCCTGGCGCAGATGCAGTACCTGGCCACCGGGCTGCCTCACTGGATGTGGCTGGCCTTCGGACTCCTGCCGCTGGCCTTCATCCTCGATGCCCTGGACGGCCGCATCGCGCGCTGGCGCTTCCAGTCCTCGCCGCTGGGAGCAGACCTGGACTCGCTCTCGGACGTCATCTCCTTCGGCATGGCGCCCGCGGCGCTGGCCTTCGCCATGGGGCTGCGCGGCACGCTGGACGTGGTGGTGCTGCTCTACTTCGTGGGCTGCGGCATCAGCCGCCTGGCGCGCTTCAACGTCACCGCCGCCACCCTCTCGGACGGCACGGGCAAGGTGAAGTACTTCGAGGGCACCCCCATCCCCACCAGCCTGGCACTGGTGATGGTGCTCGCCTTCTTCTTCTGGAAGGGCCACACCGGCGACACGCTCCCCTTCGGCGTGTGGGACGTGGGCCCCTTCCAGTTCCATCCCATCGTGCTGCTCTACTTCGCCAGCGGCAGCGCGATGATCAGCAAGACGCTGCGCATCCCCAAGTTCTGAGGAGGCGCTCAGTCCTGATCCGGCTTGGGCATCTGGCCGAAGCCCTGGAAGATGGACTGCACGTTGTTCATCAGGGACATGCGCGACATCTCCCGGATGGCCTGCTCCTCGGGGGACACGGCGGGCGTGCCCGCGGCCTGGGTGGAGCCGGTAGCCGCCTCCTGCCGGGCGGCGGAGACCGTCTGGGAGACGATGTCGCGGCCGGAGACGGCGGGGGCGTTGGCCGGACGGATGGCCACACCACCGCTGACGCTCGCCTGCACGCGCGACAGGAAGCTCGTGCTCGAGGCCCCTCCCGCCGTGGACGTGGCCGTCGTCTGGGTGGGCACGCGGGGACCGGTGAGGCCATTGATGGTGGACATGGAGTCTCCAGGGGGGACACCGCCCGGACGGGTGGCGGGTCCTGATTCCATTATCGCCGATGCCGCTCCAGAGTTGCGTGGAGACGGGCGCCGCGACGAACAAAACGGTCACGAGAGGCAAGCACACCCTCGAGTTCGACGCGAATGGCTTTCCCAGATTCGATACCCGGTTCGAGACCCTTCTGGACGACATCCACATCGGCAGCGGCCGGCCGACACAGCATTTCAGGGCCGCCAATACCAGGCTCGCCCAGGCGATCAAGGGAGACCCCGATCTGGCCAGGCAGCTCGGGCTCGGCCCGAAGGATGTCGAATTGCTCCTGGTTTCGGACGCCCCCCCGGGAGGCTACCTCTGGCATCACCACCAGGACGTTGGAAGGATGCAACTCATCGAACGAGCCCTCCATAAGCTCTCCCTTCCCCATACGGGAGGGATGGCCATCTGGGGAGGCGGGTACTGACGATGCCCATTCAATGGAGGAAGTACCTCTGGGATGAACCCCGGCTGGCGACTCCCCAGGAGTTCGAGCAACTCGAACACCAGTGGGGTGTCACGCTCCCAGAGGACTACAAGCGTGTGGCCGCCACACATCAGGGCATGACGCCCGAGCCAGGAGTCTTCGACGTGGGGCGGGGAACCAACGTCATCAGCGTCCTGCTGACGGTCAGCGGAGATGCCGGACAGGATGATTATTCCGCCCAGGGCGCGTTCGAGGTTCTGAAGCCGCATGTCCCCGAGGGCCTCTACCCGTTCGCCGAGACTCCGGGTGGAGAGTTCGTCTGTTTCGATTACAGGGAGTCCCAACGCCCTCCCAGGATCGTCCTCATCACCGTGGAGATGGACATCCATCCCATTGCCGGCAGCTTCTCGGAGTTCCTGACCGCGCTGCACTCGGAAGACACAGCACCCTGAGTGGCGGGCAGCCAGCCGCGGCTCCCCTCTCCCTGAGCGGAAGTGGACCGCGTATGTTCCCCCCATGGAACACCCCAGGAAGGTAGCGACCGCGCTCACGATCGCGGGCTCGGACAGTGGTGGAGGCGCGGGCATCCAGGCGGACCTGCGCACCTTTTCGTTCCACCGCGTCCATGGCACCAGCGCCCTCACCGCGCTGACGGCCCAGAACACCCTCGGCGTCACCCGCGTGGACGTCATGCCCCCCGAGTCCGTCGCGGCCCAGATCGACGCCGTGGCCTCGGACATCGGCATCGGCGCCGCCAAGACGGGCATGCTCGTCAACAGCGCCATCATCTCCACCGTCGCCGAGCGCGTCCGCACGCTCGGCATCACCCCGCTCGTCGTGGACCCCGTCATGGTCTCCCGCGCGGGCTCCCGCCTCATCGACGACGAGGCCGTGGCCGCCCTGCGCGAGCTGCTCATCCCCCTGGCCACCCTCGTCACCCCCAACCGGCACGAGGCCCAGCTGCTCGCGCGCCTGGAGCTCCACACCCTGGAGGACATGCGCGAGGCCGCACGCCGCATCCACCGGCAGGGCGCCAGGGCGGTGCTCGTCAAGGGCGGCGCCATGCCCGGCGCCCTGTGCGGCACCGACGTGTGGTTCGACGGCGAGCGCATGGAGACCCTCCACCTGGCCTCCGTGGAGACGCCCAACACCCATGGCACCGGGTGCACGCTGTCCGCGGCCATCGCCGCCAACCTGGCCCTGGGGCTCGGACTGCTCGAGGCCACCCGGCAGGCCAAGCAGTACGTCACCCGGGCCCTCCAGCACCCCCTGGCGCTCGGCCGGGGCAATGGCCCCATCGGCCATTTCTTCCCCTTGCTGGATTCCTGAGGATCCGGCGGCGCTTCGGGCTATGTGCGGGCCCATGAGCACGCACGAAGAGCCTGCCCCGAGCCTCTGGGCCTCCCTGAAGGAAGCCGTCCGGGGCACCGAGCAGGACTTCACCGAGGCCCCCGTGGGACGAGCCATCCTCCTGCTGGCCGTCCCCATGGTCCTCGAGATGTTGATGGAGTCCGTCTTCGCCATCGTGGACGTCTTCTTCGTGTCCCGCCTGGGCGCCGAGGCCATCGCCACCGTGGGCCTCACCGAGTCCATCCTCGCGCTGCTCTACGCGCTGGCCATGGGGTTGAGCATCGGCGCCACGGCGATGATCGCCCGGCGCACCGGGGAGAAGGATCCGGACGCGGTGGCGCGCGTGGCCGTGCAGACCATCGGCCTGGGCGTCCTCGTCTCCCTGCCCATCGCCGTGGCCGGCGTGGTGTTCGCCCAGCCCCTGCTCTCGCTCCTGGGCGGCTCGCCCTGGGTCGTGGAGCACGGGTTCCGCTACACGCAGCTCCTCCTGGGCGGCAACGTCATCATCCTGCTGCTCTTCCTCATCAACGCCATCTTCCGCGGCGTGGGGGATGCCGCCGTGTCCATGCGCGTGCTGGGGCTCGCCAACGCGCTCAACATCCTGCTGTGCCCGTGCCTCGTGCTCGGCCTGGGGCCCTTCCCGGAGCTGGGCGTGGTGGGCGCGGCCATGGCCACCACGATCGGACGCGGGGCGGGCGTCTGCTACCAGTTCTACCGCCTCTTCCGGGGCACCCCCCGCGTGGCCATCCGCCGCCAGCACCTGCGCTTCGAGCCGGCCACCATGCTCGCCATGCTCCGGCTGTCGGGCAGCGCCACCTTCCAGACGCTGCTGGGCACCGCGAGCTGGACGGTGCTGGTGCGCATCGTCGCGTCCGCCGGCAGCGCCGCGGTGGCCGGCTACACCATCGGCATGCGCATCATCGTGTTCGCCCTCCTGCCCTCGTGGGGGATGAGCAACGCCGCGGCCACGCTGGTGGGGCAGAACCTGGGCGCCCGCAGGCCCGAGCGCGCCGAGCAGGCCGTCTGGCGCGCGGGCTTCTACAACATGGTGTTCCTCGGCTCGGTGGGGCTCGGCTTCATCCTCTTCGCCGAGCCGCTGATCGCCACCTTCACCCGGGAGCCTCCGGTGGCCGCCATCGCCGTGCGCTGCCTGCGCATCGTGAGCGCCGGCTTCCTCTTCTACGCCTACGGCATGGTGCTCACCCAGGCGCTCAACGGGGCCGGGGATACCACCACCCCCACGCTCCTCAACCTCCTGTGCTTCTGGGGCATCGAGCTCCCGCTCGCCTGGCTGCTGTCCCATCCCCTCGGGTTCGGTCCCTCGGGCGCCTTCGCCTCCATCGCCGTGGCCTTCTCCGTCTTCGCCCTGCTGGGGGCCTGGGTGTTCCGGCGCGGACGGTGGAAGCTCCAACGGGTGTAGGCCTCCTGGCACTCCGAGCGAACGAGCGTTGGACATCGCGCCGGGTGGATCGATGATGGGACCGGTCCGCTCCCCCAGGCGGGTTAGCATGGTGAAACGATGAGCAAAGCCGCACCGGGTCGACGACCGGACTCCGCGCAGGGCCGCTCCCGCTCGCGTGCGCTCGTGGCCGAACGGGCGCTGCATGCCAGCAACGCCCTGCTCCAGGCCCTCACCGAGGCCCAGCTCGAGTTCATCGGGGGCAGCGACGCCCACGTGCTGTTCGACAAGCTGCTCACCGTGCTCCTGGAGCTGACGGAGAGCGAGTACGGCTTCATCGGCGAGGTGCTCCACGACGAGCAGGGCGCCCCCTTCCTGCGCAGCCACGCCATCACCAACATCGCCTGGACGGACGAGCTGAAGGCGCTCTACGAGCGCAGCGCCGTGCAGGGCATGGACTTCCACAACCTCAAGACGCTCTTCGGCCGGGTGCTCACCACCGGGGAGTCCCTGGTGGCCAACGAGCCCGCGACGAACCCCCACGCGGGCGGACTTCCCCCTGGCCACCCGGCCCTGAATGCGTTCCTCGGCCTGCCCCTGAAGTCCGGTGACGAGCTGGTGGGCATGGTGGGCATCGCCAACCGCCCCGGCGGCTACGGCCCCGAGCTCATCGAGTTCCTCCAGCCCTTCGTCGCCACCTGCTGCAGCATCATCCTGGGGTGGCGCAGCCGGCAGCAGCAGAAACACACCGAGGCTCTGCTGCGCCAGCGCGAGGAGGAGCTCCAGCGCCACAAGGACAACCTGGAGGAGCTGGTCCAGAGCCGCACCGAGTCGCTGCTGCACACCACCGTGGCGCTCGAGGAGCGGCAGGCCCAGCTGCTCCACTCCGAGCGCATGGCCTCGCTGGGGCAGCTCGTGGCCGGCATCGCCCATGAGATCAACAACCCCCTGGGCTACATCACCAGCAACCTGGCCACCCTCTCCCAGTACCTCTCCGTCTTCACCGAGCTGCTCCGGCTCCACCGCGAGCTGGCGGACGGGCTGGGAGAGCTCCAGGGGCCCCAGGCCGAGCTGCTCCAGCGCATCCGCACCCTCGAGGAGCAGGAGGACCTCGAGTACCTGCTGGGGGACGTGACCGAGCTGCTCAACGACTCGCGCGAGGGCGCCCACCGCGTGGCGGACATCGTGCAGAGCCTCAAGGCCTTCGTCCGGGAGGACTCCAAGCAACCGGAGCTGGTGGACGTGAACAAGGAGCTGGCCACCACGCTCAAGGTGGTGTGGAACCAGCTCAAGTACCGGTGCGAGGTGAAGTGCGACTACGCCCAGGTGCCGCCCATCCTCGGCCGCCCCGCCCAGCTCAACCAGGTGTTCACCCACCTGCTGCTCAACGCCGTCCAGGCCATTCCCGAGCGCGGCGTCATCCAGGTCAGCACCCTGCACGAGGGGGACGAGGTGCTCATCCGCATCTCCGACACCGGGCATGGGATGACGCAGGAGCTGCTCTCGAAGATCTTCAGCCCGTTCTTCACCACCAGGCCGCCCGGCAAGGGCGCGGGGCTGGGCCTGTCCATCAGCGAGGGCATCATCACGAGCCACCAGGGCCGCATCGAGGTGAAGAGCCAGTTCGGCCAGGGCAGCACCTTCACCGTCCGGCTCCCCGTCGCGAAGGATCTCTGAGCGGGCGCCCGGTCCGCCCGCCCGTCCAGCGGCCCGGCCACCGGGCGCCGAGAACCCCGCCGTCACATCTCGAGGAGCGCCGCATCCATCTCCCAGGAGGAGGAGCGCATGCCGGAGCTTCGAGGAACGGGAGTCTGGTGGAAGGTGCTGCTCACGGCCAGCGCCCTGGCGCTTCCCGCGGGGGCGGCGGACGGGCCGGGAGTGGGCCAGCCCCTGCCCGGCTTCACCGGGAAGGATCTCCTGGGCCAGGAGCACTCGAGCCAGGAGTACACGGGCAAGCCCACGCTGCTCGTCGCCATCACCGACAAGGACGCCGGTGACGAGATGCGGCGGTGGTTCGAGGCCGCCGATCAGCACGCCCCCGGCGGCGTCCAGCGCGAGTCCATCATCTCCCTGCACCTGCCCTTCTTCGTGGGCATGGGCACGGTGCGCCGCCGCGTGCAGGCCCAGGTGCCCCGGCCCTTCTGGGAGGACACCCTGCTCGATCGCAATGGCGCCCTGGCCGGCACGCTGGGACTCGGCTCCAGCCAGGAGCCCTACGTCATCGCCCTCGACGCCCAGGGCCGGGTGCTCGCCGTCGTGAATGGCAAGGCCGATTCGCCCCAGGCCTCGCGCATCTGGTCATCGCTCGACAAGACACCGGGCACGGAAGAAAAGTAGAAATGACGCAACCCGAAACGCTTCACTTGCGATAATCTAATGACCGCTTTTCTTGGCGCTCGAGACCGGAGGCCCCGCATGTGGATCGAAACCATCGTCATGCCCCGGGAAGAGCCCGCCGCCCACTATCGCCCCGCGCCCCAGCGGGACCGCACGGCCGTCCACGCGGCGGCGTGTGCCCTGGGTGAGCAATTTCGCGACACCGTGCTGAGCTACCTCCAGTCCCATTCGCTCATGGACTCGGTGAAATGGGTCAGCGCTCCGGGGAGCATCCCCCTCGTGACGCTTCACTGCACCTCCACCGTGTTGGAGCAGCTTCAGCGAGAGCCCCGCTTCGAGGCGGGCCGCTCCCTGACGTTCCCGGCGTACTGAAAGCCCTGACGAGCGGAGATGAGTCGAAAAGCCTCTGACTGGTAGACGTCTACCAGTGAGGTGTGCATCTTCCCTACATCACTGGTAGACGTCTACCAGTGGGTAGACACAGAGCTGCCGCCAACACTCATGCCGAGAGAGGCCCTCACGCATGACTCCTCGCGCACTCTGAGTCAGGCAGTGCGCCCCATGAAAGACCTCTGCCCGACGTGAGTCACCGCCTCCCGTGCCTCCTTGTGCGACCCACCGAAGACGACGTTCCGCCAGGGAAGAGAGAAGAGACCAGCTTCTGCTAACCTCCCCACGCTGGAGGTAGAGCCGATGACAGGACTCCCGCGGTTATCCACCTGCGGCCTCGGAGGGAGGGTGTCGTGAAAGCCAAACCGGTGGAGGAGGTGCTACCTCCAGACAGCGTGGTGGGTGGCTACCGCATTGAGCGCAAGCTGGGCGCCGGGGGCCAGGGCCGGGTGTACCTGGCGTGGCGAGAGGGGCGAGCGTACGCGCTCAAGTTCATCCACCTGGAGCACGTGGGAGACTGGGGCTGGCGCGAGCTCTTCATCCTGCTGAGCCACTCGTTCGCCTACGTGGTGAAGCTGGTGGGCCACCTGAAGTGGCCGGAGGACAGGCCCGAATTCCTGGTACTCGTCATGGAGTACGTGGAGGGCCGCCCGCTGCACCGCTGGGCGCAGGAGGACAACCCCTCGGCGCG